>JAJDHY010000019.1 GCA_030266385.1 Desulfovibrio sp. OttesenSCG-928-I05 | reverse complement strand
CCCTGTGAATAGTTAAATGCGGAGCGTGTTCCGGCTACTATACAGGGCGAACTACGGGGCCAGGCTGTTGCCGCTCCCTGATATGAAAAAGATTATTGCACCCGTCCAAAGAACATGTGGTGCAACGTACTGTAACCACTTCCCCACACCCCTGTCGGGGGTGCAGGGGGATCATCCCCCTGCCGGGGGATCCAAGGGGGCGGAGCCCCCTGGCCGCCGGAGGCATCCCATTTATGAAAATAGTCAACTACGGGTCGTTGAATATCGATTTTGTCTATGCTGTGGATCATATTGTGCTGCCGGGGGAGACCATCCAGTCGGCCGGGCTGGAAGTGTACTGCGGCGGCAAGGGGCTTAACCAGTCTGTGGCGCTGGCGCGGGCCGGGGCGGCGGTCAGCCATGCGGGCATGACCGGGGCGGATGGTGGTATGCTGCTGGAACTTCTGCGGGAAAACGGCGTTGATATTTCTCATGTGCGCACGGTGCCGACCCGGACCGGGAACGCCGTGATTCAGGTGGACGCGACGGGACAGAACAGCATTGTCCTTTTTGGCGGCGCGAACATGGAGAACAGTGAAGCGTTCGTTGATGCGACGCTGGCTTGCTTTGAGCCGGGCGATCTGCTGTTGCTGCAGAATGAAATAAATCTGAACGGGTATATTATTGAACGGGCGGCGGAAAAGGGGCTGAAAATAGTGCTGAACCCTTCGCCTTTTAATGACGCGCTGGGCGGGTGTGATCTTTCCAGGGTGTCGCTGTTCATCATGAACGAGGTGGAAGGGGAGCAGATTACCGGGAAAAGTGAACCCTCGGCTATTTTGCAAAGCATGCGGACCATGTATCCCGGAGCGTCCGTCGTTTTGACGCTTGGTGAGCGGGGGGCCGCGTATTGTGGAGATGAAGGGGAATTTTTCCACGCCGCCTACGCAGTCGAAGCCGTGGATACCACAGGAGCAGGGGATACCTTTACCGGGTATTTTCTTGCCGCCGTGATGGAAGGGCAGGGCGTGGAACAGGCGTTGCGGCTGGCATCGCTGGCGTCGTCCCTTGCTGTTTCCCGTTCGGGGGCCGCGCCTTCCATTCCGTTACGCCGGGAAGTGGACGAGGCTTTGAGAGCGCTGTAAGAAACCGTGCTGGGCATCACGCTATCGGGCAGGGAGAACGCAGAGTGGAATTTTCTGATTTGCTTGGGCGCGCGCGGGCGGTTCTCGGATTTCGTCGCCTTTCGGAATCCGGGCAGGCCGGGACTGTCGCCGCCGCGCTGCTGACAGCCGGGGGCGCTGTGCATGTGGGCGTGTGTATTGATCTGCCGTGCGCTTTGGGGTGCTGCGCCGAACATGCGGCCATCGCCGCGATGATCACGGCGGGCGAGAGCAGAATCGAGAAAATCGTCGCCGTGGGGGAACATGGCATCATGCCGCCTTGCGGGAGGTGCCGGGAATTCATCAGTCAGGTCCATGATGCGAATCGTGATACGTTGGTGATGGTCGCGGAAGGCCGGGTGGTCAGGCTGCGGGAACTGCTGCCGCATGACTGGCGGGATGTGAAGCGCTAGGTTCCGGCTGGGTTGCTTCCCCGAACGTGCTGGAGTTTTGCGCTGTTTGGGTATATACGGAGCCTTCCCGTATTTTTACGCAACCCTGTATTTGTGACCGGTTTTTATGACTCGCGCGCGCGCGGAGTATATGCTCCGCTATCTTTTTTTCTTCCTTGGTCTTTCCTGCATGGCGCTCGGTATAGCGCTTACCACGCTGGCCCGCCTCGGCACCACACCCATTTCCGCGTTGCCTTTTGTGGCCAGTCTGGGCTTTTCTCCGAGCATGGGGTTTTTCACCGGTGTGTTGAACCTGCTGCTGGTGGCGTTTCAAATCATCGCCATGCGCGGCAAGTTTCCGAGGGTACAGTACCTGCAAATTCCAGCCGCGCTTGTGTTCGGCTCCCTCATTGATTTCTGGATGTATCTGGTGCCGGTGCCCGAGGCGATGACCTATGTGCAGAGCCTTATGTATCTGGCTGCGGGCACGTTCGTGCTGGCTTTCGGCGTGTTTGTGGAAGTCAGCGCGGATGTGGTTGTCATGGCGGGCGAAGGGGCCGTTCTGGTCATCGCGACCATGCTGCGCCGGGAATTCGGTGTCGTCAAAACCGCTTTTGACACGTCACTTGTCCTGCTGGCGGCTCTGTTGTCGCTGGTCTTGTTCGGCTCCCTGCAAGGCGTGCGGGAGGGGACGTTGGTCTCGGCGGTCTGTGTGGGCGTTATTGTAAAATTTCTTTTTTCGCTCCGGCAGCGTCTGCAAAAACGGCCGCCCTCCGGGGCGTAACCCGGAGAACGGCCGTACGGCGTCTGGCATCCGCATTCCGTTTTTTCTACAGCGCTTTCAGTTGCCGCATGAAAGAATCCTTCCCGCTATCCTGCAAGAGGCGCAGCAGGTCGTCAGAGTCTTCAAGGGAAACATCCATTCGCTTGAGTATATTGATGATTTTATTGCGCGTGCCCTTTCGTTCCTGATGGTAGTAGAAAAATTCCATCACGGTGTCGATGAACTCGTCGGTATGGTCACTGTCGGTGAAAATATCGAAGAACGCGGATTTTTGCACGCCGACGCTCAAGCGTAATGCCAGCGTTTCGTCGATTTCGGCATCCGGTCCATTGGGGAATACCCGGCGCAGCAGACGATCCCGCCATTGAATCCAGCGTTTTTTGGCGTCGGCGGCGCTCCATCTGCCGTTTTGTCTGGCAATGGAGTCGGACAATACGTCAAAGAAGTCGAAAACGCTGGCTGCAACTTCCGGAGTTGCCAGACGCCGGAGTGCTTGCGTCGTCCTGATCAGCTTGTTGTTTTTCGCCCCCAGCATGCCGTCAATCTTTTTGCACAGAAAGCTTGGCGCCCAGTATCCGTGTAGTGTTTCTATACAATAGTCCGTCCACCGCATTGCGTTGCGTGTGTCCGTATTGCTTTCCTCCGCATATTGCCCATTGTCTTTTTCCTCCTGACAAAAACGCAGCATGGAGATGCTGTTTTTCGCTTCCGCATCAAGCAGGTAGTGAAGTCTGGCTATGGCCTCACGCATATTGTCCGGGATATTAAGGGGAAATGAGAACAGATTGGCAGCAGTGAAGCGAACGTATAAACTCCCGTCCATAAAAAAGTCACGGAAGCTGAGCTGTTTTGATGGCGCGTCGCTTTCGTTGACCCAGCACGTATTGTCTGAATCCTCAAGAGCGGAAAAATAATCCAGCGTATCGTTCACCACTTTTCTGGGGGGCTTTTCCATATAAAGAACGAGTTCTTCGTTTTCATATTTATCAGTTCCTTTTTGCGTCATGTTCATGGAACCGATAAGAACGCGTTCTTCCGTTGTGGTTTTGATATACACAAGTTTTGAATGAAACAGTTTGCCGCCGACAAGTTGTATTCCGCTCTTATCCCCGAAAATTGAATTCCTGATATTCGTGTTGAGCCTTTTATAACTGCTGCAATACTTTTGTCCGGGAAGGGCCTGACTTGCGGCGCGGTCGATGAACACGACGAAACGGCTCCCCCGCTTGTCACACTCGGCTCTGGACAGCTGCGTATATATTTCGCGAATGGTCTGCACATCGGCATAGGCGCTGGCGATCAGCACCTTTTGAATTTTTCCCGAACCATGCAGAAGCGAAAGAATATCATCATACTCGTGCCCGAGGCGAATTTTTTTTGAGATCAAACGCATGGTCTTTTCTCCTGAGTGGGTATGGTGTTTCCGCCAGTCAACGGGATGCTTTTTTGAGTGAAAGCATAGCCCCTGTCCGTGATAAAGGAAAGCCGGAACGTTTAGTTACTGACACCGCAGGTAATTGAACGCCCGCGTCTGTCTGTGACCTCACGCCTTTCGTCGGGCTCAACGGCGAGCTTCAGCTGATGCAGTCTGGTCGATATAGGAAGGCTAGCAGATGAAATGAATATGTTTGGAGGACGCTCTGCAAGAGCTATATTGACTTTGTACTAAAAAATAGTACATTAATATCACGAGGCAGAAATGAGTGAAAACTTTTGGCATGTCAGGCTTTCAAAGAAAACGGATAAAAGCCTCGGCAAACTGCCCAAGCCTGTATTGAACGCTTTGGCGTTGCTGCTGCAGGATATTGAAAAAACCGGGTCTGTCCGGGGCGACTGGCCCAACTACAGCACACCACTGCCACCTGAAAAAAGGCAGACCAACTTATGTAGCCGTTTAGATTGAAACGGATACCGGATACGAAGTGGAGGTGATCTATGCAGGGACACATGAAAAAGCCCCATACTAATGAAGTCAGTATGACCTTTACCGGGCCTATCGCCATGATGGAGCAGGCTCTTGAGGCGATGCGTTCTCTTGGTTTCGAAAAAGCAGAGCCGGTGACTGTTAATCTCGATGTCGAGGGTTCAATTCCTTGGCGTGAGTCCAGCTATTTTAAGGAGATAAAGGAAGATGAACTCCCTTCCGTTTTCCTTTCCGGCGCACGTTATCGCGAAGGGTTTACTCAGGTAGAACTTGCTGAGCGTTCGGGCATCCCCCGCCGCCATATCTCCGAAATGGAAAACGGCAAGCGGCCCATCGGCAAGGTGAACGCCCGGAAGCTTGCAGCAATTTTGGATGTTGATCCACGCCGTTTGCTGAGTGTGTAGGATACGTTGGGCTAATAGTTAATACTATTCCAAAACGATCGCTGGTAGGTCCGTTTAGAGGCCGTCGGTTCAATTTTGCAATTTCTTTTCTGGGGAAAGCCTGCCCGGGGTGCCCCAAGTTAGTTAACTAGGGAGACAGGGCTAAGCACTTCCTCAAGTTTAGCAGCATAATTTCTTCGCCAAGATTTCTTTTTCAAATCTTCAACTGTTTCTGCTTGGCATACCTCCCAACGTTGTCCATACATGGATATCCATTCATCACTCATAAGAAGCTCTTCTCTTCTACTAATCTTTGCTCCGGTGAACCGCAGGCTGCTTCGCCAGGCATGCCCGGCGTCAAAGGGATAAGGAAATAGCTGTTTAGGAATAAAAATCGCTTTTCTTGACCGTTCGGTAAAAATGCGCCATTTTACCCTGACATAACCGCTCGGTAAAAATAGACGCTTCATACCCAATGTGACCGATCGGTGAAAGGGACAGTCTTATGAGCAAACAAAGCGAAACCAGATTCCCCATAGATTTCTTTGGGGTGGAAGAGCTGGGCCAAGCAATAAAAAGAGTGCGAATGCAGCGCGGGTTGACCCAACACGAGTTATCCATGCGGACGAACACCAGCACAAAATTCATCAGCAACGTGGAAAACGGCAAGGATACCGCGCAGCTTGGAAAAGTCCTGCTGCTCATCCGTGTTCTGGATATGGGTACGCAACTTGTTGATCTTCGTGCCAAAGCTCGCCCCAAGGAACTGTGATGGCTGAAAAGGGAATCTTGATTGCACAATGGGACGGCGAAACTGTCGGTCATATTTCCCCGCACCGCAGGGGCAATGTAATCTTCTCCTATGCGGAGGAATGGCTGGCGAAGTACAATCAGCCGATTTCCCTTTCCTTGCCCTGTTCTGCGGAGAGTTTCGCCGCTCAAAAGAGCACCGCCTTTTTTGACAACCTGTTACCGGAGGAAGCTATATACAAGGACTTGTGCCGTGAGGCCAGACTTGACGAGGCGGACATCTACAATTTTTTGCGCCTGTTCGGGCAAGAGTGCGCGGGCGCTCTCACTGTCTTTGAGGAAGGCGCTCCGCCTTCGGTTCATTCTGCAGCCTACCGTGACATCACCGACGAGTTGGAAGAGCTTCTGGAAAAGCATCATGGCATGCCGCAAGGCAGCCTGATTGCGGAAACCCGGGCCAGGCTGTCCATAGCTGGCGCACAGAACAAGCTCCCGGTTGTTTTGGAAAACGACCGATTTCTTGTGCCGGAAAACAATTCATTCGCTCCGACCACCGCGATTTTGAAACCTACCACATCACGCTTCCCGGATTTGCATCGCAACGAGCTGTTTTGTATGGAACTTGCTCGCCAGGCCGGGTTCCCCACACCAGACGCGGAAATCTTGCAAATAGGGAATTATCAGGCCTATGTGGTTATGCGTTATGACCGCCAGCGCGAGGGCGTAAACATCATCCGCATCCATCAGGAGGATTTCTGTCAGGCTATGGGCATCAGCCGCTTGTACAAGTATGAGGAAAATGGAGGGCCGGGCTTTGCCGCTTGTGGCAAGATTCTGCTGCACCCATCGCTTTCCCTCGACCAGACGGCGCGCGAGATGTTCATCAAGTGCGCAGTACTCAACTACATCATCGGCAACTGTGACGCCCACGGAAAGAACTTTTCCCTGTTGTACCAGAGAGGGAACGGCATCAACCTGGCTCCGTTCTACGACCTGGTTTCCACTATGGCCTACCCGGACCTGGCGCAGAAATTCGCTATGGCCATCGGCAAGACGTATCGTTTTGACAGAATTGCGGAACACTCATGGAGACAATTCGCCGCCGACATGAATGTTCGTTTCGAATGGCTACAATCGCTTATGGGAAAGGTCTGTATCGCCGTCATGTCAGGCTTGGAGCCGTTGGCAGCAAGGCATGAGCGCCAATACGGCGCATCGCCGATTTATGAGCGCATCATCCGCATAGCCAGAGATGGGGCCAGGAAAGTTCTGTATGTTGCGGAAAATAGCGCAGCCTGACTATAGCCGTACGGATCGAGCCGGAACCCAAAAAACGCAAGCGCAGCAGCAGGAAAAGCGCATGGCCCAAATAGCACAAAGTGGTATATGCTAATTTTGCCAACGCTACTGAGCAAGGCCTTGAAGCTTTTTCGGCTTTCCAACCCTCCATTGTTAGAGTGGCTTTCTTCTCCGCTAATCTATAGGGAGTCCGGGCCGTTGGCTTCGCTGCTGCGGGATGCCGCGCCTGTAAGCACTTCTCCCATTAGGACATGGCACCACTATCGCAGCCTCATGGAAAAAAGCCGAGCGCGCTATTGGGACAAAAAGCCTTCTGTTATATCTATTTCCTCAAATCAGATTGGCAGCGCCGCCTGAACTTGGCGATCCAAAAATATCCCAAGCGCCCCGCCCGGGCGTGTGCCGAAAACCCCGCCCCGTAATGCCAAATTTCGCGCCCGCCTAGTAAATCTACCTACCGGCGGTTTAATTTTCAATCCGTGCGGGGAGTGGTGTGGGGAAGCAAAAAAGGGTTTATGATGACTTCATCATAAACCCTTGATTTTCCTGGTGGGCAGTACAGGACTTGAACCTGTGGCCCCCGCCGTGTGAAGGAGAAATTGCCAGTTTTACTGATTTTGATGAAATTTGATTATTTTTAAAATTCAATAAATTAACGACATATCGCCTTGTTGCAATTTTACGTTTTTTACCCTATTTTGAGCCTAGGTGTTGGGTATGGTGTTGGGTAGAATTGAACAAGGAAAGCCGCATGAAACGTGAAAAAACTCGCTATCAAGGGGTATATTTTTACCTGAAAAAGCGCCTTGATTCGGATGTTCTGGAAAAAGCTTATTACATTATGTATCGCCAGGGGGGAAGGGGCTCGAAGCTGATAGAGGAGCCCGTTGGGCGCGAAAGCGAAGGCATGACCGCCGCCAAAGCCGCGCATATCAGGGCTGACAGGGCGCGTGGGTTGGAGTTGCCCAACGCGGAAAAACGGAAGGCCGAAGAAGCCGCCAGGCTGGCCGATGCCTCTCGTCCCACCATTGATCGTCTCTGGACGCTTTACCGCGACAGCCGCCCTGACCGCAAACGCTGGGAAACTGACGAAAGCCGCTACCGCCTGCACATCGGGCCGCGCTTTGCCAAAAAAGTTCCGGCGGAGATCGTCACCCTGGATGTGGATCACATGCGCTCGGAGATGACCAAGAACGGCAAATCCGCCGCCACCATCAAAGGGGCCATGGACTTGCTGCAACGCCTGATTCGTTTTGGAGCCAAGAAAGGCCTTTGCCCCATGCCGGAAGTTTCGCAGCTGCATTTCAACTATCCTACAGTGGACGGCGGCAAGACCGAAAACATGACCGCCGCGCAAATGAAAGCCTACCTGGAAGCTCTGGACGAGGAAGAGGATCAGAACGCCGCCGCATTCATGCGTCTTGCCCTGGCCACCGGCATGCGTAAAAGCGCCTTGCTCGGCCTGCGCTGGCAGGACATTGATTTTGAGTATGGCTTCATCACCCTGCGCGGCGAATTCGCCAAGAAAGGCAAGACCGAGCGCATTCCGCTCTCCGCCGCTGCACGGGCTATCCTTAAAGGCATTGAGCGCCTGGACGACGAATTTGTTTTCCCCGGTCGTTATGGCGGTCCGCGCAAGGAGTTCAAGAAAATCGCCCAGCGCGTCAAGGAAAAAGCCGGACTGCCTGCCGACTTTCGCCCGCTACACGGTTTGCGGCACACCTTTGCAAGCTGGCTGGCTTCATCTGGCGAAGTTGATCTGTACACCCTGCAAAAGCTTTTAACCCACAACTCGCCGCAGATGACCCAGCGCTACGCCCACCTGGCGGATTCTGCCTTGCAACGGGCGGCCTCCGTAGCGGACAAACTATTTTCGGAGGTTGTGCCGGAACCGCAGGCTGCTTCGCCAGACATGCCCGGCGTCAAAGGGAGAAGGAAATAACTGTTTAGGAATAAAAATCGCTTTTCTTGACCGTTCGGTAAAAATGCGCCATTTTACTCTGACATAACCGTTCGGTAAAAATAGATGCTTCATACCCAATTTGACCGATCGGTGAAAGGGACAGTCTTATGAGCAAACAAAGCGAAACCAGATTCCCCATAGATTTCTTTGGTGTGGAAGAGCTGGGCCAAGCAATAAAAAGAGTGCGGATGCAGCGCGGGCTGACCCAACACGAGTTATCCATGCGGACGAACACCAGCACAAAATTCATCAGCAACGTGGAAAACGGCAAGGATACCGCGCAGCTTGGAAAAGTCCTGCTGCTCATCCGTGTTCTGGATATGGGTACGCAACTTGTTGATCTTCGTGCCAAAGCTCGCCCCAAGGAACTGTGATGGCTGAAAAGGGAATCTTGATTGCACAATGGGACGGCGAAACTGTCGGTCATATTTCCCCGCACCGCAGGGGCAATGTAATCTTCTCCTATGCGGAGGAATGGCTGGCGAAGTACAATCAGCCGATTTCCCTTTCCTTGCCCTGTTCTGCGGAGAGTTTCGCCGCTCAAAAGAGCACCGCCTTTTTTGACAACCTGTTACCGGAGGAAGCTATATACAAGGACTTGTGCCGTGAGGCCAGACTTGACGAGGCGGACATCTACAATTTTTTGCGCCTGTTCGGGCAAGAGTGCGCGGGCGCTCTCACTGTCTTTGAGGAAGGCGCTCCGCCTTCGGTTCATTCTGCAGCCTACCGTGACATCACCGACGAGTTGGAAGAGCTTCTGGAAAAGCATCATGGCATGCCGCAAGGCAGCCTGATTGCGGAAACCCGGGCCAGGCTGTCCATAGCTGGCGCACAGAACAAGCTCCCGGTTGTTTTGGAAAACGACCGATTTCTTGTGCCGGAAAACAATTCATTCGCTCCGACCACCGCGATTTTGAAACCTACCACATCACGCTTCCCGGATTTGCATCGCAACGAGCTGTTTTGTATGGAACTTGCTCGCCAGGCCGGGTTCCCCACACCAGACGCGGAAATCTTGCAAATAGGGAATTATCAGGCCTATGTGGTTATGCGTTATGACCGCCAGCGCGAGGGCGTAAACATCATCCGCATCCATCAGGAGGATTTCTGTCAGGCTATGGGCATCAGCCGCTTGTACAAGTATGAGGAAAATGGAGGGCCGGGCTTTGCCGCTTGTGGCAAGATTCTGCTGCACCCATCGCTTTCCCTCGACCAGACGGCGCGCGAGATGTTCATCAAGTGCGCAGTACTCAACTACATCATCGGCAACTGTGACGCCCACGGAAAGAACTTTTCCCTGTTGTACCAGAGAGGGAACGGCATCAACCTGGCTCCGTTCTACGACCTGGTTTCCACTATGGCCTACCCGGACCTGGCGCAGAAATTCGCTATGGCCATCGGCAAGACGTATCGTTTTGACAGAATTGCGGAACACTCATGGAGACAATTCGCCGCCGACATGAATGTTCGTTTCGAATGGCTACAATCGCTTATGGGAAAGGTCTGTATCGCCGTCATGTCAGGCTTGGAGCCGTTGGCGGCAGGGCATGAGCGCCAATACGGCGCATCGCCGATTTATGAGCGTATCATCCGCATAGCCAGAGATGGGGCCAGGAAAGTTCTGCATGTTGCGGAAAATAGCGCAGCCTGACTATAGCCGTGCGGATCGAGCCGGAACCCAAAAAACGCAAGCGCAGCAGCAGGAAAAGCGCATGGCCCAAATAGCACAAAGTGGTATATGCTAATTTTGCCAACGCTACTGGCAAAATTACAGGATGCAGCATGGATAGAAAAAAACTCAACGTTTTTCAGCGCGGGGCTGCCCAACATCTGTTGACCTTACTGGTTTACTTCGTCTGCCTTGGCGGCGTGGCGCTCATCGTTGACGCCTTTGAGAAACGGCGATTCGCCGCCATCGCGGAGCAGGCCGCAGCACAGAACATAATTCCCGCCAGCACCCTGGAGCGCTTCACAAGTTTTATCGGCAACGCGGACAGCAGTGTCATCTTCATGGTCTTTTTGCTGACCGTGATCGGAACTGGTATCGGCTATTTTCTCATCAAGCTTTCCACCAAGCTCAATCTCGTCTGGCCTGTCACGTTGTCCCAGGCGGTCGAGTTCGCATCGGCCATGCGCAAAATCGGCATTATCGAACCGGGTGAGCAAATCGCCTTCGTCCGCAAGCACAAACTGCCGGTGTTCATCGCCGCTTCTCCCATTTTGGGCGAGGAGCAGGCCGAAATTTCCGCCAAACTGTATATCTATGCCCACAAGCCCATTGCGGCGCAGGATATTTTTGAGCGCAACATCGGCAAGCGTACCCTTTGCCTTGACGCCGAGGATTACAGCCGCATTGTGGCGGATGGCGTAAAGCGCTTTTCCCTGGAAGAGTCCGCCGCACTTGTGGAAAAGGAAGAAGAACTACGCTCGCTCAAAGTCACCCTGGCCTCCCTGGCCGAGGATAAATCCCGCCTGGAGACAGAAAGGACTGACTTTGAAACGTCCGTTCAGGAGCTGAAAAACAAGGTGCAAACGCAACCGGCCCAGGAAGAAAGCCGGGTGGAACGCCTGCGCATCGAGCGTTTGCAGTGGGCCGCGTTTATCCCGGTCATGGACAGGCTGATGCGGGACGCGCCGGAAGGTAAAAAGTTTACCACTCGGGAACTTGAAGAAGCCTTTGCCGCCGAATGGGCTGCTCGCCCTGATTTACGCGAACGCATGAGCCAGTTGACCGGCAGCGAGGAAACAAAACCTTCGGAAACTCTTTTGTCCGCCGTCAAAGCCGAGTTCAAAGATGCTGGCCTGTTCAGTTCAGGCGGCAGACCCCGGAAAAACACCTGAACCCTGTAGTAAGTTTTTTTCAGTAGAACGGAGTTTCTCCAGTCAGCAATAACCTGTAATCATAGAAATAATCCCCAAAACCCTCTCGCGGCAACAGCCCCGGAGGTTTTTTTCTTTTGCCCGCGACAGGCTGGTAAATTTTTCTCTCTGCCAAGCTGTGCTTTTTTGGCTCAAAACACGCCGCATGCCATCCGCCTGCGGCAAAGTCCAAAAAGGAGAACACAGTATGACCACCCAACGAAAGCTCAACACCCAGGAGGCCGCAGACTATCTCGGCATCCGGCCAAACACTCTGGAAGTATGGCGCTGCAAACATCGCGGCCCGAAATATTCCAAGATCGGCAGCCGGGTGCTCTACGCCATGGAAGATTTGGAAAGTTTCTTCAATGCCAAGGCTGTCTACACCCGCGACGTTTCCAGAGGTTCCGTCAATGCCTCACGGCAGGAGGGATAGCATGAACAGCGATATCCGCCTGGCCGTATCGTTCCGGGGTCACAGAAAGCGCAAACGCCTGCGCAAGGTTCTCGGTCCCGATTCCACCGACTTTCTGATCGACCTCTGGATCGGCGCGGCCATGACCCACCCCACAGGCATTCTGCATGATATGGATGAAACCGACATTGCCCTGGAAGCCGGTTGGGAAAAGGAGCCGCAAGAGTTCATTGACGCCCTGCTGGAGTGCCGTTTCTTGGAAAAGACGGAACATGGATCGTATGCCCTGCACGATTGGGAAGACCACCAGGGCTATGTGATTCATGCGGAGCGCCGCAAGGCTCAGGCCCGCAATGCCGCCGCGACTCGCTGGAAAAACCGTCAGGGCGACCCCGCACCGGAAGCGGAGGCTCAGCATGCCGGGAGCAATGCCCCTTCTCCTGATCCTGTTCCTGAACTCATACCTGTTCCAGAACCAGTGCCTGTAGCTCTTCTCTCTTCACAACCTGCCCCGGCTGCGGGCAGTCCCAAACGCAAAAGAGAAAAAGCTCCCGCGCCGGTCTTTGCCGAAGATTCCGAACCGCACCGCCTCGCCGTACTCATGCGCGACACCTTACAGCGCAACCTGCGTACCTTCATGGAACCGGATATCCAGGAATGGGCCAGGACTTTCAATACGGCCATTCTCAACGATGCCCGGATGAAAGACACGCAATTTGTCGCCCAGGTTATCCGCTGGGCCTGCTCGGAACCGTTCTGGCGCGGGGTGATTCATCATCCCGGCAGACTGCGGAAAAACTTCGAGCAGCTCACGCTGAAAATGGAGGCCGAAAGCACCGCTCCGCGCAACCAGTCATCGGCGGAACGGCGCGTGGAGCAAAACAAGGCCGCTTGTCAAAAGGCCAAAGTCCTGCTTTTTGGCGACAAGAGCGAGAACGGCCATGCAGGAGCATGATTTTGAACGTTTTTCCGCCGTCATGCTCGGCGTTGCCGAAAACTACGGCCAGAGTCTTTCCTCGGAAGGCATCAGCATCCGTTTCAAGGCGCTGGAAGGTTTTGACATCAGTGAGGTTGAACGCGCCGCCATGTCCATCATCGTCTGCCGCAAATATACCAGTATGCCGACCATTGCGGATTTTCTGGAACACATGAGCGGCGGCAGCGTGGAGGACAAGGCGGAAGTCGAGGCGGGCAAAGTGCTGTCCGCCATTGGCAAGCACGGCGGCTACGCTAGCGTTGTTTTCGACAACCCGGTGACGCAGGCTGTCATCGTGCAGGCATATGGCGGATGGGTGAAGTTGTGTCAGGATTGCGGCGTGGAAGAGTCCGAAAAATGGTTTCGCAAGGACTTTGCGAAAATCTGGGCCGCGTACTCGCGCCAGGGCGTGAAGCAGTCCGGCCATCTACCAGGCATTTTTGAAATCACCAATTGCAGCAGCGGCCATTACGACCATGTTCAGCCGCCAAAAATGATCGGCGATCCGGCCAAGGCCCACGCAGTGCTGGTGGCCGAAAAGGATGCGACACTTGCGTTGGAGACATCGGCCTTGCGTGGCGAATGTCATTCGCTGGCCAGTCTGCTTGAAACCACAAGAAGAGAGGAAAAGTCATGACCATCAAAATGATACCGGGACGTCCCGGTTCGGCTCGCGTGGAATACTTCGCCTGCCGTGAAGATGTGGAGGCCATGCTCGCCAGGGGCTACAGCGCTCAGATGGTTTATGAGCACATGAAAGAGCAGGGCCGGATAACGTGCAGCTATTCCGCATTTTGCGACTATGTGCGCGGAGGCGGCAAGCGGCTTCATTCCCGAAAAAAAGGAAAGCCAAGAAACACACTGCCGACTCCGCCGCGAACCGGCGGACCGATCATCGCAGGCTCATCCAGGGAATCGAAAAAGTTTGAATGGCCGGTCAATATCGACCCAAAGGATTTGATATGAAACTCATGGAACGAACGCCCCTCGTTCATAAAATACCGCCCAGAAGTGACGCGATTGATAAAATCTTATGAAAACTCATAACGGAACGTACATTTTTGACGCATTGCAACGCAAATGGGCCGTGCGCGTCAGTTATTTATCTTCGTTCATGATCGGATAATGCATCGGAGGGGCAGGACAGGTAAAGAGGCGCTACCTCTTTACGTCCTGCCCTCCGGGGGAAGAGCTTATTCGCATCCTTCGGATGCTCAACGCCAAAGACAAGGAAAGACAAAATGCCCTCAAAGAAAAAACGTCTGCCGGTCTATCTGACCGACGAAGAACACGCCCTGATTTCCGAATACGCCTCCAGGGCGGGTATATCGCTTTCGACTTTCGCCAGACGCGTATGCACCGGCTCGCCTGTACCGAGTCTGGAGCACAAACAGGCAGTTCAGGAGATCATAAAAGCCCGCGCCGATCTGGGCAGGCTTGGCGGCCTGCTGAAGCAGGCCATCGCTGCTGGCGGCGATAAATTCACCTTGAACCGCCTGTTGAAAGAAGTTGATATCGGAATGCGGGAGCTGAAAGCCGCCGCCATGAGAATTCGATGATCAGCAAGCACGTTCATTACGAGGCCGCGCACGACAATTACGGAGCCCTGGCCCGCTACATTGCCGACGCCGGGCATGACGGCGAGAAGTGCCTTGCGAGTTGGTGTGCCGGATGCACCGCCGATGACGATTACGATCTGGCCATCATCGAAGCCCAGGCCGTGCAGAGCATGAACACCCGTAGCCAAAAAGAAAAGACGTATCATTTGTTGGTCAGTTTCAGGCCTGAGGACGAGGCGCGGCTCACTCCGGAATCTTTCAAAGCCATTGAGGATCGCTTCGCCGCCGCGCTCGGATTTTCCGAACACCAGCGACATTGCGGGATTCACAAAAACACCAACAACATCCATATGCACATAGCGTATTCCATGATTCACCCGGAACGGTACTCCCGACATGAGCCGTTCCGGGATTACGCCACGCGGGACAAACTTTGCCGGGAAATCGAGATGGAATACGGACTGACCGTGGACAATGGCCGGGAACAGAAACGGGAAAATGCGCTTTCCCATAAAGCCGCCACCATTGAAGCCCAGACCGGGCAAGAGTCTTTCGAGTCCTACGCCAAGCGCCACAAGGCAAAGATAATTGACGCTCTGAAGACCGCAACACATTGGCAAGACTTGCATGAATCTCTGAAAGCGCACGGTCTTGGCATCAAGCCCCACGGCAATGGCCTGGTCATCACCGATTTGCACGGAGACCATGCCACCAAAGCCAGCGCGGTTGACCGCTCCCTTTCCGCAAAGCATTTGCAGGAACGGCTTGGAGAATTCCGCCCATACCGCAGCTTGCGTCAGGTTCAGGAACTTTCCCGCTATCAGGCCGTGCCGCTCCATCGCTCACCTGAACGCGGCGAACTCTATGTGTAAAGCTCCCCTCGTCAGTGCAGACCTAAACCAGACACTTCAGCATGTTTGAGGGCAAACTCCTCCGGAGTGAGATTGCCCAGCGCTTCGTGTGGCCTTTGCTCATTATATTCCCTGATCCAATCATCGACGATGCTCCGTACTTCGCTCAACCTATTGAATACATAAAAGTTCAGTATCTCGTTTCGGAAGGTACGATTGAAGCGTTCCACGTATGAGTTTTGTGTCGGCTTGCCCGGCTGGATGAACTCCAATTCCACGCCGTGTTGCTCTGCCCAGGTCGCAAGCTGCACGGAAACGAACTCCGGACCATTATCCATGCGCAGCTTTGCAGGATACCCACGCCAGGCCGCGATACGGTTCAGCACCCGGATGACCCGCGCTGCCGGTAAATTGGTATCCACTTCCACGGCCAGGATTTCACGACTAAAATCGTCGAGCACGTTAAAAGTACGAAAGCGCTGCCCGCTCATCAGGGCGTCGCTCATAAAGTCCACTGACCAGCACCTGTTCATGGCTGTCTGAGCCTCCAGCCGAACCGGGACTCGAGAAGGCAGACGCCTTTTGCCCTTACGCCTCAAATGTAGTTGCAATTCCCGGTAAATTCGATGCACGCGCTTATGGTTCCAGCCACTCCCTTCGCGGCGCAACACAGCAAAGTATTTGGCAAAACCGTAGCGCGGGTAACGTTCGACCAGCCCAAGAAGCGCGGAGATTACGGGCATGTCATCACGAGGAGACGGTTTGTAGGCGAATACCGTCCGGCTCATGCGCAGAGCCGTACACGCCCGACTGATGGAAAGCCCGTGTTCCTCGCAGACAAACTGCACAAGTTCACGCTTCTCTGCCGGTCTCAGAGCTTTTTTTCGATCACATCCTTCAAGGCCCGGTTCTCCAGGCTCAGGTCGGCATACATCTGCTTGAGACGAGCGTTTTCATATTCAAGCTCTCGCAGGCGCTTAATATCCGAAGCTTCCATGCCGCCAAACTTGCTTTTCCACGCATAATACGTGGCGTTGCTGATACCATATTCGCGGCAAACGTCTTTGGCGGTCCTACCAGACTCGACCTCTTTCAATATCTTGATGATCTGATGCTCGGAAAAACGGGATTTCTTCATAACCTCTCCTGGGGATGGTTTAGCAGAAATCTCCAGTTTTGATCTGAACTATTTTACGGGAGGGTTACATGAGTACCTCGGTTTGGAAAAAATCAGAGACAGGTTTTATTTTTTCGGCATCCAACACCTGGATGTTTTGGAAGAAGAAAACTAACGCGTGTTCTGCAAGGGAAGGTAGTCGCGAAGCCCATTCGCTCAGAGCCTCTTTCTCGACATCGCTGTCTATTGGCCTGATAATACCCAAAATATCACAACCGACTTTGGAAGATTTTTCTAAATCGGCCATCCGGTTAACGGCACTTAGAATGTCAGGTGTAGAGTCACTATCGACTGCATCTATGCGTTTTGTAATAATTTGCAATAACGCTAAAGAGGCAGCGAGAGGAGGTAAGTCAAATTGCTTCGTATCCGCATCATGCTCAATTCTAGCAATTCTGCCAGATAGGTTGATGATGAACTCAGACAAATCCCCCTGAACAGGGCTATCCACATATTGAAGAGCGGTTTCCCAAGCAAGTTGAACTGGTTCTGCCCGCTGGAGCCTTACGTATTGTCCCAGCTGCTTCCAGAGTACTGCTCTGGATTCTTCACCTTCACTTTGCAACGTATTGAACACCTCCTTGGCTCGTTGCAAAGATTTTGGAAGATCAAAGTCTGTAGGTTCTTTTTTTGAAAGCTCTTCATATAGGGCTTGTGTATAATCTTGCCTAAGAAGTCTGAGAAGCGAGCCTTGGTACTCGTTAAGCCAGTCCTCAAAATCATCATACGGAAAAGCGTATTCCTTCTCACCTATTTTCACCGTGCGAGCCAGAAGCCAAGCATGCAATTTATTCAAGGAGCCAGAATGTAAACTATAGTGCTCGTTTACTTCTAAGGCCAGTCCTAAGGCGCCTTTAACCATTGCAACTGCTTCATCCAAGCTTGGATTCTGCAATGATTCAAGAGGCATATCAACATCATGCTCAACATTCAAAACATCTTGTATAAGTTCAGCAACAATGTCCTGTTTATCAATGATGGCTGCTCTATTGACGATATTTGCAATTCTGCCAACTCCTAACCGTGACCTTAGTTGTTTAGAGTCACAAACCTCACGGGAAAGAGCGCTGATCAGACTTTGGGCCTGAGCGTCAGTTATACGAGGCAAGATGTCGGCAACAACTCTAGAGGCATTATCTTTACGGATTTGAGATTCATCTCGTGCTTTTTCAAATAGTTGGAGCAAAATCCCTGCTTCTTTTGCGGCAAGGGCTGATTCATCTTGCGAAATGCCTAAATTATCTAGCAAGCCGTTAGTATTGGATGAAATCAAGTCAATATACGCTTGTATCCATTTATCGCCAAACTGTCGTGATGTGGGATCTTCCGAAAGAAATATATAAGGCTGAAGCGAGGCAGGCCATCTAACCCCTTGTAGACTGGCTAAAAATCTCTGCAATGAGCGTTTAATTTTCTTTTCTGCAGGTGTGCCAGAGTCATCCTGGCGGTATGATTCTGCGAGAAGAGTCTTAATATCATGGGGCTGGTCATCTATGTTTTGCCCCCTGATAATAACATCAATATAGGCGAGCAATAAATCAGGATAAGACTGTATATCTTTGTAAAAATCTGGAAAATTTACCTTGATCGCAGAAATAATAGCAAGAACAATGGGTTGTCCTGTTACAGCATCTTCATGCAACCCCCCTGGAAGATCATTCATTATTCCTTCGGATTCTCTTTGCTTTGCTAGCCACCATGCTTGCGAGAAAGCGTTGACAATCTGAATAGCATTTCGTGGATTTTGAACATCTGCATGGATCATATACTCCACGAGTGTTTCGAGAGGAGTTCCAGAATCTATAAGTTTTTCGTCAAACTCTGGAAGTTGAAGATCGCGTAATTTTTCTAACGCAAAATTTCGCATGTCTTGCCGTGGAAATGGCGGAATTTCCAGGCGAAATTGAAAAATCCTATCAAGATAGCGCCTTGCATCGGATGAATTGAATACTGCCCCAGGTATATCGCTTTGTTTACGGCCTTTGCTGCCAAGGGCGTCAGCCACTTTAGCTTCATCGCATGAAATGACAAAAACAATGCCGATTTTACCCTCCATACTCCCCAAGGGCATTTCCATAAAGGTTCTAACCGCATCTAGCCCGGAAACCATTTCTTCGGCTGAAAGCCTATCGAGATCATCGACAAAAACGACTATACGATCATAATCTCGGCCGTTACCATTCTTAAATTCTGCTAATTGAATTTGCAGTAGTTGCTCGTAGCGCTCAGTTGATGTCGCTGGCAGTTGCAAAACTGTTTGCGTATAGTATGGATCGAGCGAGTGTATACGGTACCGTTTGAATACGATTGCAAACGCAGAAACTGTCACAAACACTAGCGCGCCAATGACGATATTATCGGTCAAGTTGCCAATTTTTATAACCAAAAGGCATAAAATAAGAGGGATTATGATAGGGACAAGTGTATATAAAGAGCTAAATAAAGATTCTTTAAGAAACTCTAAAAATCTATATCTTTTTTTGATTGTCTCGCTTACATTACAAAATAGTTCTTTGTTAATGACTTCATCTGTGCCACCGAGTTCAATGAAAACATGCCGCAATAAAGCTCGCTTAATGTCCTGATCTTTTCCTCCAAACCGCCAAGCATTAAAAGTAATATATTTTATGCAATTTTTTCTGAGTTTCTTGTTGTATTTTTGTGAGTCATCTTCAAGGTCATGGATATACAATTCCTTGATACTACTCTTCCCAGTTCCCCAGCCACCAAGAAGCCCAATGCTATAAGGGGGAAGATTTTTGGGGGATTCGATAAGGCTTCGCAAGGCTTGGGCGAAATGTCTATGGCCAAAGGCATCGTCTTTGCTGGCAGAAATATGTTTATCGAGCGCAGAAGGCATTAAATCCCTTGTCACTGGAACCCCCTTGAAAAATGCAGCTAAGATCTGAGTGTGTAATACTTAGCAGGCTATAATAATACCACGCAAGGTGCAACACACGGGAGATTGCAAAAATGTGTATTCCCATTTTGGGATAAGACTAAAACGATCTGTGCGGGGAAAGTGTGGGAAAAGAAGCTAAACCCGCAATACCGTCACAAACCATCCAGGCGATGCCGTCCTACAGCCTCGCCATATTTTTTGATCTTCCGTGTTGGGTATGGTGTTGGGTAGCAAAAAAGGGTTTATGATGATTTCATCATAAACCCTTGATTTTACTGGTGGGCAGTACAGGACTTGAACCTGTGACCCCCGCCGTGTGAAGGCGGTGCTCTACCAGCTGAGCTAACTGCCCGTGAACGAAAGACAGTATTTATAGAAAACGTCGGGACTTGTCAAAAACTTTTTCATCTTCCAGGTATCTTTTGTCGGGCGCGCGGACGTGCTATGTAACGCGACGTAATAATTTTTCTTCGTGAGGAACCATGCCTGTCCTGACTTTTGCGATCCCTGTGTATAATATGTGTGAATGGCTGGCGCCGACGCTTGAGTCGTGCCTGTGGCAAACACATAAAGATATCGAAATTCTGGTGGTTAACGACGGGTCCAGGGATAATGGGCTGGAAATAGCCGAGGCGTACGCGCGTATCGATTCCAGAATACGGATCGTTTCGCAGGAAAACGCCGGGCTTGGAGCCGCTCGTCAGAAAGGACAGGATGAGGCGTCCGGGGATTATATCACCTGGCTCGACGCGGATGACTTCCTTGATAAAAATGCCGCCCGGTGGTGGCTTGATGCCGCGGTGAAAAATTCCGCCGACCTCGTGTGCGCCAACGCTGTCGCGTTTTCCAGCCGCACGTTTAATGCACGCCGCTACTTTCCGCATCCTCCCGCGAATGAACTGCATTTTGACTCGGCCTCCCGCTACTGGAAGAGCAAGGTCGTGTGGCGCTGGATATTTTCACTGCCGTTCATCCGGAAACACGGCATTACCCATGCCCGCTTCAAACTTGGACAGGATGTCTGCTTTACGTACGCAACCCTGCTGCGTGCGGAACGTTTTTGCCAGATACAACCCGCCGCCTACTACTTCCGCCAGGAACACAAAGGCGCGTACCCTTCGCTTGACGTACAGATCGAGCATGCCCTCGCACACTTCATCGAGGTCAAACGTATCCTGCTTCAGGATACGCCGGACGGAAAACCGCGCATCAAGCCCTTTGTGAAGTATCTGAACGAAAACTACTGGCGGGACGTGAAAAAAACGGCACCGCGCCTTGTGGGGGCCGACCCCATGTATGCGGAACGGCTGATCACACTGGGCTTTGAGCTTTTTGACGGGCTGGATCCCGACTGGTTCAGGCACGCCGCTCTCGCACCGGAAATCCGGGAACGGACGGATTTTCTGCCGCTGGTGGATGCCATGACAGCCAGAGATAAGGATGGCGTCGAAACCATACTCGCGACCTTGCAGCAGACGGCAAGCCCGACCCCGGACAAAAGGAATCTGTACCACACCATACGGCATCGGGTGAAATCGCTGATGAACCCCCTTGCCTACAAGGCTAAACTGCGCCTCAGGCATCTGGAACGACTCGCCGCCGGACGAAAAGGCATCCCGCGTCCCGAGCCGTTGCAAGGACCGCGCGCTACCCGCTGACGTATTGCTTCTTTTATACGTATCATTGGCACGCAAGAGTACGCACCATGGCATGATACGTATAGTATCGTCTAATTCCCATGGGATAATAGGGAACACTATGATTTTACAGTCGCCGCTCCGTCCTTTGCATTCTGTGCCTGTGCGAGACGCGGAGAGGAATGGCATGTCGTTATAGAGTGGTATTCTCTTGCGACTTTTTATTGAACAGGGTATTACATAGGCAGTGTAGGCAGACTCTTTTTGCGAGAGGTGCGTTGCACTCCTTTTCATCGTCGCAGGAGGTGTCCGCATGACAGTATGCACGTCAGGCCGACGGGTTCGTTATTTTTATTTCCTGCTGCTCTGGCTGCTTTTCTTCGTCGGATATCTGGGCAGGGCCAATTACGTGATGGCGCTGCCGCTTATACAGGCGGATCTGGGGCTTAATCACACCATGGCAGGGTTGAGCGTGGGGATTCTTTTCCTCGGCTATATCCTCTGCCAGTTCGCAGGCACCAGGGTAGGACTGGCCTGGGGGCCGAGAAAGGCATTGCTTGTCGGCCTTTGCTGGTGGGGGCTTTTTACGGCGCTCACAGGCGTGGCATCCGCTCTTATGGCCATGTTGCTTGTCCGCTTTCTGATGGGTGCGGGGCAAACCCTGCAACCCGCTTCTTCCTGGCTTTTCCTCTGTAACTGGTTCCCCCGTACGGAATGGAACAGGGTAAACACCGTCGTTTTGACGTCCATTGCCATGGCCGGGGTGATGACACCGCTGCTGGTGACGGGCGTGCTGGCGGTCTCAAGCTGGCACGGGACGTTTTTTGCGACCACCGCGTTTTATCTGCTTCTTGCCGTCGTGGTCTGGCGCTTCGTGTATGACAGCCCGGAAAAGCACCCGGCCGTGAGCGCGCAGGAACTTTCCGAAATACGCCAGGCCCACTGCGACTACAAGCCGGATACTTACGCGCCCACGCCGCGCATGTTCCGGCTGCTCCTCAACCCCGGCATCGTGATCCTGACACTTGTCTATTTTCTGCAAAGCTACGCCCTCTGGGGTTTTACCACCTGGCTCCCGTCCTATCTCGCCACGGAAAGAGAATTGGGCATGGTCAGCATGGGGCTGAAGCTCTCTGTCGTTTGTGGCGTGGCGTTGCTCGGCATGCTGGTGGTCGGTCCGCTGGTGGAAAAGCTGTTCCGCCGCCGCTTGCGGCTTTTTCTCAGCACTGTCTGGATACTCGGCGCACTCGGTATTTTTTACGGGCATACCACGCAGAACGTCACCTTGAGCGTCGTGAACTTCGCCTTTGGCGCGTGCTTTGGATTGTTCATGTTTATCAGCGTGTTCTGGCATCTTCCGCGCAGCATCCTGCCGCACAAGGTGTTCAACCGGGCCACGAACCTGTTCATGACCGCCGGGCAACTGGCGGGGATTACCGCCCCCATCATCATGGGCTGGCTGATCGACAACAGCGTCTATCACTGGGACAGCGCGTTCCTTACAGTGGAAGCCGCGCTCATCCTCGCCGCCGCCCTTGTCCTGCTCGTCCCGCGCAAGCCTATGGCGCAATAACGAATATCCCCGGCTTCCCCGTGTCCCTTCCTGATTGTTATCAGGGGGGAGGGGAGGCGGACGATAGCGCGCCGGGCAAACTGTTCGACGATACCATGAGGCCTGCCTCCCCGGGTATCGGAAAAAGACCGAGGCTGCCCGCGCATATGCCTGTGACAGCCTGCGGACCGCGCAGGATCAAAGGCGGCGTCATGGCTTCCGGATGCCTCGCATCCCTCCCTCCGGCCACTTCGACAAAGTATCCTTTTTGTATATACTCCGCCGCATGGAACGACCGTCACCCAAAACGCTTCCCCAGACTCCGGGCGTCTACCTGTACAAGGATGACCGGGGGCGCATCATATATGTCGGCAAGGCCAAGAACCTGCGCAAGCGTATCCTTTCCTATTTCGGCGACAAGAAGGGTATTTCGGACAAGACACGAGCCATGCTGGCCCACGCCGAAAGTATCGAAACCCTGACCACGGCCACGGAGAAAGAAGCGTTTCTGCTGGAAGCCAGTCTGATTAAAAAGCATCGCCCCCGCTATAATATCGTGCTACGGGACGACAAGGATTACATCCTGTTCCGGCTGAAAGTCCGGGATGAATTCCCCCGGCTGGAAATCGTGCGCCGTCTCAAACCGGGGCGGGACAAGGGCGTGCTGCTTTTCGGCCCCTATTCTTCCGCCATGGCCGCGCGCGAAACATGGCAGGCCGTGCAGCAGGCATTTCCGCTCCGCCGCTGTTCCGACCGCTTTTTCAAAAACCGGGTGCGCCCCTGCCTGTATCACCATATGGGGCGCTGCCTCGGCCCCTGCACGCTCCCGGTGGACAAGGAACGCTACGCTGATCTGGTCCGGCAGGTCGCGCTTCTGCTGCAAGGGCATTCCGCCGAATTGCTGGCCTCCATCCGGGAAAGCATGATGGCCGCCTCGGACGCCCTGGATTTCGAGATGGCGGCGAAACTCCGCGACCGGGCGGCTTCCGTGGAACGCACGCTGGAACGGCAGGTCGTGGTTCTCGATTCCGCCAAAGATATGGATGTGCTGGGCATCGCGGCCACGGATGACGGCCTGGGTTTGGGCATCCTCTTTGTGCGGCAGGGGGTGCTGCTGGATAAACGCGTGTTTTTCTGGCCCGGACTGGATCTGGATGACGCCCCGGAACTTCTGGAAAGTTTCCTGCTTCAGTTTTACCGGCAGGGCTTGCCCGTGCCGCCCCGGATCGTCTCTCCCTGGTTGGCCCACGGCGCGATCCGTCTGGCCAGAGAAGAACTCGGCCCGGCAGCGCAGGACGAGGCCGGTTCCGGCTCCGCCCCGGAAGAAGCCGCTACAGCATCCGGAGACGTGCCCGGTGACGCATTCGGCGAAGCGCCCTGTGCCTCTCCCGGAACGCTGCACGAATCACAGGAATCTGAAGAGCCGGAATATACAGAGTCGGCAGAACCGGCAGACGCAGCAGAGGCGGGTGATGCGGCGGCTCTTGCTCCGCAGGCCGCTCCGTCGCCCGGTGACAATATCGACGTGATCGAAGCCCTGCTCTCCGAAGCGCGGGGCGGGATCGTCCGGCTTACCGGACCGCGTGATGCGAGCGAAGACGCGCTGGTCAGCATGGCCACGGCCAACGCCCGGGAAGGGATGCGGCCGGACAAAAACGTCTCCATGGCAGAATCTCTGGCCCGTGTGCTGCACGCTCCGAAACCCCTTGAACGTATCGAGGCGGTCGACGTTTCGCATACGGGTGGCAGGGCGACCCGCGTGGGCATGGTGGTGTTTGAAGGCGGACGCCCCCTGAAGAGCGCGTACCGTAGTTACGCCGTTGAAGCGGGCGGCGACGATTACGCGGCGTTGACCCTGTGGGCGCAGCGCCGTGCGGCGTCAGGGGAACCGTGGCCCGATCTGCTGCTTATCGATGGCGGCAAGGGGCAATTGGCCGCCGTGCACAGGGCGTTCAGCGAGGCGGGCGCTGGGGATGCCTTTTTCATGGCCTCCATCGCCAAAGCCAGAGATGAGGAAGGGCGGGCCGACCGCCGCTCCGCCGCCGTGGAGGATCGTATTTTCCTCCCCGGCCGCAGCAACCCCCTGCCCATTGCCGCCGGGTCGGCGGAACTGTTTTTTCTCCAGCACATCCGCGATTCGGTGCACGATTTTTCCATCGGCCGCCAC
>JAJDHY010000018.1 GCA_030266385.1 Desulfovibrio sp. OttesenSCG-928-I05 | reverse complement strand
GGCGGAACGCTTTTTTGCCCGGCCGGGTTGAATATTCTATGTACAACAAGGCCGGGGTGCGATAGGGTAAAAGACTATATTTTTACTGAATGCTCCCCTGCTTCGCGCCGCGCGGAACGGGCCGCGATTCCGAAACCCTTTTACCTGGGGCTTTCCATACTATGGCGTTTTCCGACGACCTGGCTGACGGCGGCTACCCGCCGGAACCGGATCAGCAGCTTGTTCCCCGCTATGTGCAGATCAAACGCTTGATTCTCTTCAAGATAAATTCCGGGGAATGGCCGTCGAACTACCGGATTCCTTCCGAGAAGGAACTGTCCGAAGGGTTTGGCGTCAGCCGTATGACCGTGAACCGTGCGTTGCGGGAGTTGGCGGTTCAGGATGTGCTGGTGCGGGTGCAGGGGGTCGGTACCTTTGTCTCAAAGAACAAGATGGGTGCGGCGTTGATGTCCGTGCGCAATATCGCCGACGAAATATCTTCGCAGCCCGATCACCATCACCGCACAAGCGTCCTCTTGCTGGAAGAATTGAGCGCCGTGCCGGAACTGGCGGCCACGCTGGGGCTGCGTGCCGGGCAGACGGTCTTTCATTCCATTCTGCTCCATTTTGACAACGACGTGCCGGTGCAGATGGAAGACCGCTACGTCAACAGTCTTGTGGCCCCGGATTACATGAGCCGGGATTTTACCCGGGAAACGCCCCACGTGTACCTGAGCCGGGTGGCTCCGCTGACCGAAGGGAATCACATTGTGGAGGCCGTTTTGCCCACAGGGGAAGAAGCGGCCTGGCTGAAAATCACCCCGGACGAACCCTGCCTTCAGATGACGCGCAAAACCTGGTCCAACCAGCAGGTGGTGACCACGGTCCGGTTGCTGTATCCCGGCTCGCGCTTCCGGCTGGAAGGGCATTTTTACTCGTAGCGCACTGCACAGGTGCCGCGCTCCGCAAGGCGTATCGTCGCACGTGTCGCCCCGGCATATACTGAAACGCCCGGGCCGGTAAAAAACCGGTCCGGGCGTTTGCTATGGGACTGTGCCCCGTGTGGCTCTATATCTAGAAGAGGAACATGGCCAGCGGGGTGGCGATCAGGAGGCTCAGCACAACGCGTTCGTACCAGATGATGATCATATCCTTGATGGATACCGGGATATTCATGGCCACCATGCAGGGAATGGACGCCGAGAAGAACAGGATTTCCGAGATACAGGTCACGCCGACAACGTAACGGGTGACGATATCCAGATCCTTGGCAAGGGCGGCGGGCAGGAACATTTCCGCGATGCCCAGCGAAACGCTTTTGGCCACCAGCTGCGCTTCCGCGAATTGCAGCAGCATGGTGAAGGGGTAGAACAGGTAGCTGATGATATCAAAGACCGGCGTGAATTCCGCCAGCACCAGACCCAGAAGGCCGACCGACATGATGGAGGGAATCAGCCCCACGGTGACGGAGATACCGACCAGCAGGTTCTTGAACATGTTCTGGAAAATCGGCGGCGAATTTTCAGCGATGGCCAGACCTTCCGCAGCGGCTGTTTTCAGTATGCCGGACGTGAGGACGGGTTCATCGAGCATCTTTTTGTTATCCACATACTCGTTGGGCATGCTGCGCAGGGGCCACATCCGCACGGTGATGGCGGTGACAATGAAGGTTACGGCCAGAGCGCCCCAGAAGAACAGGTTCCAGTGTTCCATCAGGCCGAGGGTCTTGGCGACCACCACGCAGAACGTGGCTGAAACCGTGGAGAAACCGGTGGCGATAATGGCTGCTTCTTTACGGCTGTAATACCCGGTCCGGTATTGCTTGCCGGTGATGAGCAGCGCGATGGAATAACTGCCGACAAAGGACGCCACGGCGTCGATGGCCGAGCGGCCCGGGGTTTTGTAGACGGGGCGCATGAAGGGGCGGGCGAACACGCCGGTGAATTCCATCAGGCCGTAGTCGGTCAGGAAGATGATCAGGGCGCTGCCGATGGGGATAACAAAGGTCAGGCTCATGGCCAGCTTTTCAAACAGGAAGGGCAGCATGCCGGGCGTATAGAGGGCGTCCGGGCCGAACTGCATGCCGTAGTACTTGCTGAGCACGTAAATCAGGCCGACGGGAACCCCGGCGATCTTGAAGATGGTAAAAACAAGGTTGGTGGTATCCTTGTTCCAGGTCTTTTTAACAAAAGGCTGGATCGCCCCGGCGACCATGGCGGCTATGCAGACCCATGCCGTCAGTTCGGAACCGAGAAAGTACTTGATAATGTTAGCAATATGGTCAACCACGATGGTGTTCTTGCTGAAGTCGCCGAGGCTGAACGATATGAAGTAACAAAAAAAGCCCAGCAGGCTGAAGCCCAGAAGGCGCGTTTTGGCTTTGGCGCTGAAGCTGCGGGCGGGCGCGGAGGCGGTCGCCTCCTGGCTCGATGGCGAATTGGGGGCCTGGGGCGTTTGTGTGTCACTCATACGGGCAACTCCTTACTTTCCGGGGTTAGAATAAAACAGGACCATACAACGGGCGGCAGACCATGCCGCCGTCATTTTGAAATCGCTATTTGCAAACGTCTCTCCGGAAACGGCGAATTCCGCGAAGAGACGTTTTCTCGTGTAAGGAAAGAATGGGTAATCGAAACCTGAGACATGTATACCTGTCTATACGGGTATAATAATAATCTAACTCAGAGGAAAATGGAAGACCTTTTATGGACGGAATATGGCGGGCTGCGGCGTATGATGTCCCTTTTATGTGATTTCGTGTGAAAACACCCGAATATGTTACATATCGGACAATTAACGCGTTTTTTATTTTGGAAAAGTATAAAAAACGGCAAGGATTTGTTTTCAAATCCTTGCCGTCACCTGATTGCAGGAGGGGCTTGGCTCCCCTTGTTCTCTGGCCGGGGGCGGCTGTTTTTTATCTGATGCCCCAGAGGCCCGCTCTGGCGGGAGGCAGGGTCCACACGGCCCGGTGCAGGGCGTCGAGGCATTCCGGTTCGCTGAGCACGGTGATCTTGTCGGCTGTCGGCGACTGATCCGGCCCGTCTTCCAGCATTCTGGCGGCCAGGTTTTCCAGACGGGCGCGTTTTTCCGGGGTCATTTTCCGGGCGTGCCGGGTCAGGGCCATGTGCAGGGCAAAAACGCGGGGCACAACCACTGCCCGCACAAACCCGTCTTCACGGGTCAGGGGGAAGGGGGTGAAGGGGCCGGGTTTGCGCAGGTTCTGTTCCAGCGCGCGCACTTCTTTGGGCTGGCGGGTATCCACCGGGGTCAGGAAAAGGCGCAGGCGGCGGGCCAGACGGCCAAGGCTGACCCGGCTGGTCAGAACGGAAAGCGGAACGGCCAGCACCAACCCGGCCACAATGGGCGACATCCAGTAGAAAAAGCCGGGATTCATGAGGTACATGAGCGCCCCCCAGCCCGCGCCGAGCACTGTGCCTTTCCAGTGAAAGCGGAGCGCATCGCTCCAGCTTGTGCCGGAATCGTCCCGGTTCTGGGTGTTCCAGCCCCAGCTTTTCCCGAGCAGTGCGCCGAGCACGAACACGGTATGGGAAAGCATACGTACCGGGGCGAGAAAGGTGGAAATGATCACTTCCACCAGCACGCTCCCGCACATGGCGGCGAACCCGCCAAAGGCGGCGCTTTCCCGCCGGATGGCGACCAGGATGACGGCGAAGAATTTCGGCAGGAAGAGCAGGGTGGCCGTGCCGCTGAAAAGCGTCAGCGCCCAGTGGGGAAAATAGGTGGGCCAGTTGGGGAACAGGCTGGGCGTTTCAGGAAAATAATCGGGAACGATAAAGAGTTCGGCAATAGCCTGGGCGGAACTGGCCACCAGAAAAAGAAACCAGAGCAGCGCCGACACGTACGACATGATGCCGTTAATGAACAGCGCCCTGTGGGTAGGGAAAAACCCGCGCGTGAATACAAGGCGGGTGTGTTGCAGGTTCCCCTGGCACCAGCGGCGGTCGCGCACCAGTTCGTCAATAAGGCTGGGCGGGCTTTGTTCGTAGGAGCCCTGCAGATCGTACGCCAGCCACACGCCGTACCCGGCCCGGCGCATCAGGGCGGATTCCACGAAGTCATGGCTCATGATATCCCCGCCGAACGGCATGCGGCCGGGCAGCGTGGGAAGCTGGCAATGGCGCATGAACGGTTCCACCCGGATAATGGCGTTATGCCCCCAGTACTGGGCGTCGCCGAGTTGCCAGTACTGGAGCCCCGCCGCGAATATGGGGCCGTACAGGTGGTTGGCGAACTGCTGGGCGCGGGCGATAAGGGATCTGGCCCGGATGGTTTTGGGCGGCGTTTGCAGAATGCCGACATCCGGATGCCGTTCCATGACCTGCACCATGCGGGCCAGGGAAGAGGCCGTCATCAGGCTGTCCGCGTCAAAGACGATCATGTAGCGGTAGCGTGCGCCCCAGCGGCGGCAGAAATCCGCGATATTGCCGCTTTTGCGCTTGAGGTTCATGCGGCGGCGACGGTAAAAAACGCGGTGAAAGGCGTTTTCTTCCCGGCATATCGCGTACCAGGCTTCTTCTTCCCGTACCCAGGCGTCGGGGCTGGTGGAATCGCTACAGATAAAAATATCGAAATGCCGTTCGATCCCCGCGCGGCGCAGGGATTGCAATACGGTACGCACACCGGCGGCGACGCTGTGCGCGTCTTCGTTGTACACGGGAAAGAGCAGCGCGGTGCGGGCGTCGTCAGCAATATGCAGATCGTCCGGCAAGCCGTTGGTCACAGCATGGCGGTCAAAGCGTTTGAGCATGAGGATGAACCCGGCGGCGGAACTCCAGAACCCGACGGAAATCCAGGCGAAGAGCACGGCGAAAAGCGCGGTGATGATAAGCCGGAGCACGGGCTGCCCGCCGGAAGGAAGCAGCGTGAACATGATGCTGGAAGCCAGAATTGTGGGAATCAGGATCAGGGCCAGCAAGAGCAGACGCCGCGCGTTGCCTGTCCGTTCCCACGCATCCCGTTTCCGGGGGGAAGAATCATCGGAAGGCTCGGCCTGCGTGTTTCCCGCGATGCGCCGGAACAGGCGTTTCAGCGCGGAACGCAGCGGCGTGAGGTCCATTTCCTCGGGCACCATGGCCCGCCGGGTCATGTCCGGGGCACTGCGTAAGGCGTATTTGCCGTCAACGAAGCGTATGGATTCTTCCGGGGCGGCGGGGCCGCTGCTGCGTTCTTTCAGAAGGCTGTGCAATTCCCGCATGGCTTCGTCCAGCACCTGCTGTTCCATGCGCCGGATGCAGGCGGCGGCGTCCGGATCGTCTTCGGCGGCGGGGCTGTCGGAGGGCGTGGGGCATGCGGGCGCGTTCGGAGTGGATTCCGGGCAGGGGGAGGGGGGCTGTTGCGCAGCCAGCCAGGCGTCGGCGCGTTTCAGGCTTTCCAGCGCCAGTTCAACGGCCTCGACGGGGTCCATATCCATTCCTTGCGCGTACAGGAGCACCCGGCTGCAGACAGAGGGCGGCACCCGTTTGAGCGGGGCGGGAGCGCAACGTGATGTATCCGGCGGCACGATACCGCCATCCATGAATGATTCCATCCGGAGCCTCTTATTGCAGGGGAAGGTCGAAGACCCAGGTTTCCGTCAGGGGGGCGGGGATATTTTCGCCCTTCTTGAGCCTGACCTTGAAGCGCAGATGCGGCACCCCTTCCCGTGCGGCGATGATGGTTTGCATCACGCCGTCCTGCCGGGGCAGACGCACGGTAAAGTCGAGCCGCCACAGCCCTGTTTCCGGATCCTTCAACAGCTGTTTATCAAGAAGCGGGGCCTGTTCCGGGGTTTCAACGATACTGGTCAGCCCGGTATCTTCCGGCAGGGAGCGGATTGTTTCCCCGTCAAAATCAAGAATAAAACGTGCGCTATCCGCCGCCGGGGACCGGATGACCCGGCTTCTCGCAACGCGCCCCAGGCTGTGCGGGGTAACTCCCGCATCTTGCCAGTACAGACGGTAGGCGAAATCGCGGGGCTGTCCGCCAGGCGAAGCCGGGGCCGCCTCGCCGCTATTGCGGTCCGGTTCTCCCGTTGTGTGCGGGGGGGCCGGGGGGGCTTGAAAGGAAGAGGGGGATGCGGGAACCCAGTACGCGTAAATATTACTATGGATAGCGTTCTTCGTGGGGATTTCGACCAGTTCCATATGCCCGGCACCCCATTCGCCCACGGCTTCCACCCAGAGCGAGGGCTGGCGGTCGTACGCGGCGCGGATATCCTGATAGCGTGTGAAATCGCCGTCCCGCTGCATCAGGCCGAAGCCCACCGGATCCTGCATGGGAAAGGCGCTTACCGTCAGGCGTGCCGGGTTCGCCAGAGGCCGCCAGGACCATTCGCCGTGGCGGCTGCGGATCAAAAGCCCGTCGGAACTGTGCACACCGTGCGGCGCACCGTCTTCGCCGGGTTCACCCGTCTCGCCCGTCAGGAACATACTGTTCATGGCCGCGAGGCCGATTTTGGCCGGGCGCGTACTGTCGCCTCTGGGGAACAGGCGGCATCGCGTATCGATAACCGTGCTTGTGCCCGGCGTTATGACAAAGGCATACGCCCCCGTCATACTCGGGGAATCCATCAGGGCGTACAGGGTGAAGGCCGTGTCGCCCGCCTGCGGCTTGACCAGCCAGAATTCCTGAAAATATGGGAACTCCTCACCTTCCGGCAAGGCCGTGTTCAGCGCAAGCCCTCTGGCGGAGAGCCCGTAGACCGCGTTTTTTCCATGGGCGCGAAAATAGGTCGCGCCCAGAAACGCGGCCACTTCACGCGGCTCTGCGGGGAAGGGAGGGAGTTGCGTCAGGCTGAATCCCGCACAGGGGAAGGAATCCGTCGCAATTGCATCCAGCGGAACCGTCGCGTCAAAATCAAACATATCCCCGCTCAGGCGCAGGGGGGTGATATCGCCGTTTTCCACAAGATTCACGGTTACGCTGCGGTTGTATATGGAACCCGGCGCGAAAAAGGACAGCGAGAACGGCAGGGCTTCCCCTTGCCACGGGGCGTATTCCGGCTTGAAGCGGATGCTTTCCCACTCCGCCAGATCCAGCGCGAGCAAAGCGGCGGGAACCGTGGATGTGTTGTTCTTGTACGAGCGGCCCGCCAGCATGGATGCTCTGGCCTGTACCAGCGTGAAAAGACGCTCTGTATCCGGGGCGGAGGGCGTACCCGTTTGCCCGGCGCTGTCCTCTTCCTGATCCGGCGCGGGGAGAAGGGCCGTCGCGTCAGCCGTCCCGCCAGGTATAGTGCCAATCGTCCCGCCGGGTATAGTGGCGGGCGCCGCGCCTCTGGCGGGAACGGCGTGCAGCAAAAAACACAGCGGCAGGAAAAGCAGCAGCACGGAACCGAAAAAAGACCGGGAACATGCGCCGTTCCCGGAAGTGAAGCGGAAAGATGAAAGCAGCATATATATTCGCAACGCCATGGGGCTGTTTTGTACAATGAAGCCGCGCATCCGGAATGGGCGGGAAGCGCGGGACAATAGAACATAATAAAGCATAAGCACCGGGCTTGCAATGCGAAAGGCTACCATGCGGATGCCTGCCGGACGGGCGTTTTCGGGCGCATTATCCCCATGGGAAAGCTGCCCCTTGCGCCCCGGAGCACAAGCCTGTAGATGGAGCCGATACGTGGATTTGTCCGTGTTTCGGCCTGTTATCTTGTTCCCTTACCCCTCAGCCGTCATAGTACTACTCAATATGTTCGTATTCTTCGCCGTCCATTTTCTGCTTTTCGCCTACCTTTTCTTCCGGCTTGTTCTGCCCCTGCGTTCCTCGCGGATCGCCAAAAGCGCCCTTGCGGTACTGCTGTTTGTTATTTCACAGCACTATCTCATCCGCATGGCTTTTGATTCCATGGCGACGCCGGGCGTTCCTTCGGCGCTGATCGCGGTCGAGGGCTGGGCTTCGCTCACGCTGCTGTTTATGGTGCTGTTGACCGCTCTGCGGGATATTTTTCTTGTGCTGCGGCGGCTTTTTGCAAAACGTCGTAGCGCTGCCGGTGGGGCCTCCCGCGCCTTCTCGCCTGAACGGCGACTGCTGCTCATGGCTGGAGCGGGGGCCGTCCCCGCTGCCTTTGCCGTGGGCAAGGCTGTGGCCGTCCCGGCTGTGCGTCCTGTCGAAGCCCGTTTCGCGGACCTTCCCGCCGGACTTGACGGGTTCCGCATCATCCAGATTACGGATCTGCACGCCAGCGACCTGCTGCGGCGGGACTGGGTTCGGTCCGTGGTTGACGCGGTCAACGCGCAGGAGCCGGATCTTGTGCTTTTTACCGGCGATACGGCGGATGGTTCCGTGGCTCAGCGAACGGAAGACGTCGCCCCGCTGGCCGGGTTGCGTGCCCGTTTCGGGGTGTTCGGCTGCACGGGCAACCATGAATACTACGGCGGGTTTTCCCCGTGGATGGCCGCGTTCGAACGGCTCGGCATGACCATGCTTCTGAACGGGCATGCGCTGTTTTCCGTCAATGGCGCGGATCTTGTCGTCGGCGGGGTGACGGACGAGGTGGCCGGGGGCTTCGGGCTGCCCATGCCTGATGCGGTGGCCGCCTTTCACGGCGCTCCGGTGGATGCGTTTCGCATCATGCTTGACCATCGGCCGGGCGGGGCAGCGAAAAACGCGGCTGCCGGTGCGCAGTTACAGCTTTCCGGCCATACCCATGGCGGGCATATCCTCGGGATGGATCAACTCGTCGCCCGCGCCAACAATGGCTTCGTGCGTGGCTGGTATGTGGTGAACGGCATGCGGCTCTACGTGAGTTCCGGCGCGGGACTCTGGAACGGCTTCCCTGCGCGGCTGGGTGTGCCTTCGGAACTGCCGCTTGTCGTCCTGCGGCGGGGGTAGGCGGCATCTTCCGGCGGGGTGCCCCCTCCGCTGCTTTTATTGCCGCGCTGCGCCCGTCGAACCGCGCTCTATCAGGTGGGATTTGAATTCCACCCGCGTGATGTTGCGGTCGGAGGCGGCACCGCTGATGCGGGCGTACAGGATATCAAAGGCATTGCGGCCTTTGTCCGAGATGAAATGCTCGACCGTGGTCAGATCGACCTTGGCGAAGCGGGAGGGAAAGATATTGTCGAAACCGCTGACACTGTAATCGCCGGGCACGGTGAACCCTGAAGTATGGATGGCGTCCAGCACGCCGTAGGCCACCATATCGTTGACCGCCATGAAGGCGGTTACTTTTTTGTTGTCCCGCAGGCATTCGCGGGTCAGTTCGTATCCCACCGCATGCTCGATGCTCATATTGTCCAGTTCTTCAAAGGGCAGATAGGCCCTGCTTTTGACCAGCACGCTCCCTTCGGGGCATTCATCCCGGAAGACGGCCTGAATGCCTTCCAGACGGCGCACCCGGGCCGAATTGGACTGGTTGAGCGGGGTGGCGACAAAGGCCACATGGCGGTGCCCGAGGCTGATAAGATGCCGGGCGACCAATGCGCCCGCGTTGAAATTGTTGAGGTCCACGGTATCGACGGTGAGGCTGGAGTTGTTGTCGCCGATGACCACCACTGGAATTTTCCTGTTGATCCGCTCGATAACTTCGGTGGGGAAGGCCATCATGGTGAAGATAACCCCGGCCAGTTCCGCCTTTTCCGCCAAATGCAGCCCGTTAATCTCCTTTTCCATATCCCGGTAGGTGGCATAGACGAGCGTATCGAAGTTTTTGGCATGCGCCGCCTGCTGTATGGCCTGGATGACAGTGGCGTAATACGGGTTGAGCATGTTGGGCGTGACAATCAGAATGGTCTGCCGCTCGTAATTGGCTCCCCGAACCCGTTTGCCGCCCGGCCCCCGGTAATTGAGTCGCTCGGCGGCTTCCAGCACCCGGCGCACGGTTTCTTCGGCAAAGGAGACGCCTTCGCGCCCGTTCAGAATCATGGAGGCTGCCGCAGGGGATACCTCGGCGGCCTTGCTTATATCGGCCAGCGTGACCTTGATGGGGCGGGGTTTTGTTGTCTTCATGGTGCCTCGTTCACTAGCTGTTTATTAAAAATTTTAATAAACTAGTATGAAAAAAAACGCAAGAGATGATGGCATATCTTGATTCTTTGTACAGCGCATGCTAGAAAATGCAGGAAAACACGCTGAAAATGTATCGAAATTGTCCGGAAATGCTCACTAACGTGATGCGATAATTGAAAAAAATATCGAAAAATGCAGCCTGCTTTTCTATCTTTAATTAAAATATTTAATAACGCGCTGCATGCCCGCTTTGTACAGCCGCCCGCGCCGTCCACATTGCCGGGGGTTCTGACACTCGCCACTCTCCCGGTTCTTTCCCGGGATTTGGATAGCTTTCCCCAACCCTTATAAAGAGAGGAAAACCATGGTGTTCAGAGTTCTTGCCGCATCGCTGCTTTCCCTGTTGCTGATGGTGGGCAGCGCTTTCGCCGCCGAAACGGCCATTTGCTATAACTGTCCGCCGGAATGGGCCGGGTGGGGTAACCAGCTCGCTCTGATCAAGGATGAAACGGGTATTCTCGTTCCGCTGGATAACAAGAATTCCGGCCAGTCCGTTTCCCAGCTTATCGCCGAGAAAAACAATCCCGTGGCGGATGTGTGTTATCTCGGTATCTCCTTTGCCATCAACGCCCAGAAAGCGGGTGTCATCGAGCCGTACAAGGGTGTCGGCTGGGAATCCGTGCCCGACGGGCTGAAAGATCCCGACGGGTACTGGGTATCCATCCATTCCGGTACCATGGGCTTCATGGTCAACGTGGAAGCTCTGGAAGGCAGGCCCGTGCCCAAATCCTGGAAAGATCTGCTCGATCCGCAATATAAAGGTATGATCGGGTTCCTTGATCCCGCGTCCGCCTTTGTCGGATACGTCGGTGCCGTGGCGGCCAACGAAGCGCTGGGCGGTAGTCTCGACAACTTTGATCCGGGTATCGCGTATTTCACGGAACTGCAAAAGAACGATCCCATCGTGCCCAAGCAGACCGCCTACGCCCGCGTACTGTCCGGCGAAATTCCCATCCTGCTGGATTACGATTTCAACGCCTATCGCGCCAAGCATCAGGATAAGGCGGATGTCGAGTTCGTCATCCCCGCGGAAGGTACCATCATGGTTCCCTACGTGATGACCTTTGTCAAAGGCGCGCCCCACGCCGAAACCGGTAAGAAAGTTATCGATTTCGTGCTTGATACCAAGGGCCAGCGTCTCTGGGCCGAAAACTTCCTCCGGCCCGTCATGCCCGAAGCCATGACCCCGGAAATCGCCGCGCTGTTCCTGCCCGCCAGCGAATACGAGCGGGCCGGGTCCGTCAACTACGCCAAAATGGCCGAAGTGCAACAAGCTTTCGGCGAACGCTACCTCAAAGACGTTCTCAAGTAACGGCAGAGAAGGGAAAAGAGGGAATGCCTCCGGCGGCCGGGGGAAGAAGGGCTCTGCCCTTCTTCCCCCGGACCCCCATCATCCTGCCAGGGGGATGATCCCCCTGGACCCCGCGATAGGGGGGATGAGGTGGGGAGCAGCCTCTTTCTGCACGCTACGGTTACTTCTCAATGCTTTCATGCGTGAATACGACTGCGTAATTTGAAAACACAGCGATCCTTCCTGCCAGCTTGAAAGGCTTGGAGAGGGAGGCCGGAGGCGCTTTGCGAAAGTTGCTGCTGACCTGTTTTTTGGTTCCCTCGTTGACGGTGTTTACGGCGTTCTTTGTGCTGCCGGTGGCCCTGCTGGTGCCGCAGTCGCTGGATACGCCGGTGGGCTGGGGCATTTACGCCCAGGTGGTCACCAACTCCCGGTACTGGGGGAGTCTGGTGGATACGGTGCTGCTGTCACTGGTGGTAACGGCGGTGGCGCTGGTTATCGGCGGGGTGGCGGCGCTTTTTCTGGAACGGAACAGGTTTCCGGGCCGGGATCTTCTGGTCAGCCTGCTCACGCTGCCGCTGTCGTTTCCCGGGGTGGTGGTGGGCTTTATGGTCATCATGCTCGCGGGACGGCAAGGGCTGATCGGGCAGGCCACAAACGCGATCTTCGGTTCGCGGGTCGTGTTCGCCTACTCCGTTGCCGGGCTTTTTCTCGGATACCTGTACTTTTCTATTCCGCGCGTGGTGACCACCGTCATGGCGGCGGCGGGAAAGCTGGATATCGCGCAGGAAGAAGCGGCGCGTACACTGGGCGCATCCGCCTGGCGCACGCTGGTGGATGTGACCATTCCCGCCATGGTGCCCGCACTGGTTTCCACCGGGGCCATCTGTTTCGCCACCTCCATTGGGGCGTTCGGAACAGCCTTTACGCTGGCTACGGAAATCAACGTGCTGCCCATCGTCATCTATACGGAATTTACTCTGTCGGCCAATATCGCCACAGCAGCCATGCTTTCCGTGGTGCTGGGTTTTGTCACCTGGCTGACCCTGTTTCTGGCGCATGTGCTTTCGGGCGCTGAAACCACGGGAGGCGGGGCATGAGAAAAGACGGATTTTACTGGGCGCAGATGGGGCTGACGCTGCTCTGCTGCCTTTTCCTCGTGGTGCCGGTGATCCAGACCGTGCTCACGGCCCTGATGGTCAACGCCTTTCGCGGTATGAGCTCCGGCTTTACGCTGCAGTGGCTGTACAAGGTGCTGACCACTTACGGCGATACGATCATCCGCAGTTTTTACCTCGCGGTGGCGACGCTGGCCATCTGCGCCGTTATCGGGGTGCCCGCGGCCTACGCTCTGGTCAAGGCGGGTAAATCCCGCTGGGCGGCCTTTGTGGAAGAATCGCTGGTGCTGCCGCTCTCCATTCCCGGTATGGCCATCGGCCTCGGCATACTGCTGACCTGGGGCGGGCTGACCTGGTTCCGGCATAGCTGGCTGTTTTTGCTGGCGGGCCACACTATTTTCTGTCTGCCCTTCATGGTACGGGCGGTAACCGCCGTTCTGCGCGTGGTGCCGCTGCCGGAATACGAGGAGGCCGCCGCGACCCTCGGCGCGGGAACACTGCTCCAGTTCTGGCAGATCGTTGTGCCCATCGCCGGACCGGGCATTCTTTCCGGGGCGCTTCAGGTGCTGACGCTTTCCATCGGGGAATTCAATATTTCCTGGATGCTCCAGACGCCGTTCACCCGCACGCTGCCCGTGGGCCTTGCCGACAGTTACGCTTCCATGCGTATCGAGATCGGTTCCGCCTACACGGTGGTTTTTCTCGTGCTCATCGTGCCGGTGCTGGCCATGATGCAGAAAATTCCTTCTTTCATGGCCCGTATGACCCAGGACACAGTAAAAAAATCGGATACGCTCATGACCCGTACTCCCGCTCTCGTAAAACCCAGGGCGCTGCTGGCGGAACCTGTTTCCATCAGCCTTGAGAACTGCTCCAAGACCTTCGGAAAAACCACGGTGCTGCAACCGTTTTCCCTGCACATGCCCAAGGGCAGAAAAGTAGTGCTGCTCGGCCCTTCAGGCTGCGGCAAGACGACAACCCTGCGGCTTATCGCGGGGCTGGAAAGCCCGGATCCGGGCGGCAAGGTACTGCTGGGCGATGATGATGTAACCCGCGTGCCGGTCGAAAAACGGCATATCGGCATGATGTTCCAGCAATACGCGCTCTTCCCGCATATGACCGTGGCGGAAAACGTGGCCTACGGTCTGCGTATCCGCAAGACCCCGAAAGAGGAAAGCGCAAAGGTTGTGGGCGATATGCTGGATATGGTGCACCTCTCGCATCTGGCCGGACGCCGCATATCGGAGCTTTCCGGCGGGCAGCGGCAGCGCGTGGCGCTGGCACGGGCGCTGGCCACAAAACCCCGCGTACTTCTGCTCGATGAACCCTTGACCGCCCTTGACGCGCTGCTCCGGGTGAGCGTGCGCGAGGAACTGGATCAGATTCTGACCAGCCTCGGCATTACCACCGTTATTGTGACGCACGATCAGGACGAAGCCATGAGCATGGGCGATCTGATTGTGGTCATGAAGGACGGGCGCATCGAACAGATGGGAACGCCGCGTGAAGTGTACGGCAGCCCGGCCACGGCCTTTGTCGCTGGTTTTGTGGGCGGCTCGAACTGCCTTGAAGGGACGCTGGATGGCGAATCGCTGCGGCTTCCCGGCGGCGCGGTCCTGCCCGTATCGGCCCTGCGTCCGGCGTCCGAGAATGTGGCGCTGCCGGAACAGGGCACGGTTGAAGCGTATTTCAGGCCCGATCAGGCCCGCCTTGCCAAGGATGGCCCCGATTCCAAACCGGGGCGGCTGTGGGGCGATGTTATCACCGCGCATTTTCTGGGGGAAAAGACCCGCCTGGTCGTGAAAGTGGGCGAGGAAGGCGAAGACAGCCTGATCAAGCTGGAACTGCCTTCTTCGGAAACGGTGGTTCCCGGCGCACGGATCGGTATTGATCTCGCCCCGGAATCGCTCATGCTGTTCGGAGGCAGGTAATGCGTATCGTGCAGCTTTCCGACCTTCACGTGAAATCCGGCAGGGCCTATGCCTTTAACGCGGCGGATTCCTCCTCGGTGCTGGAAGAAACCGTCTCCCATCTGGCGGCTATGGACCCGGCTCCGGACTGCATTGTCATTTCAGGGGATATCGCCGAACACGGCGAGCAGGATGCGTACGACTTTGCCCGCCGCACGCTGGAACGTCTGCGAATCCCGGTGTACGTCATTCCCGGAAACCATGACAACCGCGAGCGGCTGCGCGATACGCTGCGCGCCTTTTGTCCGGCGGATCCGGCGGTCGCGCCCTATGTCTGCTACACGGTGGATGCCTTCCCCCTGCGGCTGGTTATGGTGGATAGCAGCCACCCCGGCTCGCATTCCGGGCATCTGCATGCGCCGGTGGCTCGCTGGCTGGAAAAAACGCTGGCGGCCAATACCTGCATGCCGACCCTTGTGTTCATGCACCACCCGCCGTTCCGCTCGGCGCTGGGGGTGATGGATGAACCCTTTCAGGGCGCGGACGAGCTTGGCGCGATACTCGCGGCCAATCCGCAGGCCAGATTGTGCTGCGGGCACATGCACAGGGGAATCGCCACGACCTGGCGCGGGGTGACGGGCGTTGTCTGCCCGCCGCTGGTACTGCCCATAGTGCTTGATCTTTCTCCCGGCGGCGGTGATCTGTTTACGCTCGGTCCTCCTTCGTATTTGCTGCACCACTATTTTGACGGGCAGATCAATGCGCATTTTTGCCAGTTGCCCGGTACCTGGGAATACGCGGGACCATACAGTTTTTCCAATCCGCCGGCGTAGGAGAGGCTGTTCAAAGGAAGCGCCCCGGTCCCTCACTGTATCATGCAGGGGCCGGGGCGCTTTGTGCTTGTCTAACGCCGTGTGTTTGGCATAGTATTCTTTTCTATGGGACGGCGTCATGGCTGGCGCTGTTCGCCGCTTTGTGAACCATCAAAACGGCGCGGGTGCGCCACAGGAGAAAAGGCATGCGTAAAAGAGTTTTGTTCGGCGTTCTTCTGGCCTTTTGTCTCGGTCTTATGACGTCCGGCTGCGCCTGGATGGATAAAGATCCTTCCCGTCCGATGACTGATGTGGCGGCTGCTGAAACCGTCATGGAAAACGTCTGATTGCAGTGCATTGAATCCGGATGTCGGAAAAAGGCCCGGGCGCATGGTATGTGCGACCGGGCCTTTTTCCGTTTTTTCGTTTTCCTGAACAGGACGGGCTTTCGCCCCGGCAATTATTGCCGCTTGAGTTCCAGGGCCTTTTGCAGCATGGCGTCTGACGTGGTCACGACCTTGCTGTTCATCTGGAAACCGCGCTGGGTTATGATCAGGTTGGTGAATTCCTTGGCCATATCCACGTTGGATTGCTCCAGATGCTGCCCGTACACGGAACCGAAGTTTTCCTCGCCCGGATAGCCCTGTTCAATACTGCCCGCTTCCGCCGGGGCGGAAAAGTGGTTGCCGCCTTCGTGGCGCAGGTTATCCTGACTGGTGAAGCGATACAGCGGCACGCGGAAAATATCCTGACTCTGGTTGTTGCTGTAGCTGGCCCGCACGTAACCGTCGCGCGTGACTTCAAGGTTGCGGAGGAAGCCTTCGGCATAGCCATCCTGCTTGCTCGACATGTTGACGGATGATCCGCTGTAGCTGGTGCTGTGAACAGCGGCCAGTTCCTTTGGCGTGCCGGAATACAGGGCCGAGGGATCAGCGGCGACAGCATCGGCCGACGCATAGCCGTGGGACCATGAACCGCCGAGCTTTATGCCGAAATCCACGCTGATGGGCTGTGATCCGGATCCGAACGCGGCCTGCAATACGGGATTGCCGTCCGCGCCGAAGGAAGAGGGCTTCCATGCGGATAAATCGCTGTGGTCGCCTGAGGGGGCGTCGAACATGGTCATGTCCGTCATTTCCCCGGTGGAGGAAAAGGTCATGGTCCCCGCCGCCAGAAGTCCGGCCCCGGCCTTGCCTGTCCGGGCCGCGTCGGAGGAAGGATCCTGCGCGATGACGTATTCGTATATGGCGTTGCCGTTTTCGCTGCCGACATAATCATAATAGGCCGTGAGCGCCTGCGGCGTGCCATTGGCGTCGTATACGGTAATCTGGGTGGCGTGGCTGTAACTGCCCGCGCCGAGCGGGGGGGAGCTTGTTCCATCCCACTTGGTGGCCATGCTGAAATACGGGTTTGTGCCCGTGGAAAGATCCTGCGTGCTGCCGAGGTTCTCGATAAAAGAAACCGACCCTGTGGCCTTGGGGGCCATCCAGGTTTGTCCCTTGTCCGAGAGATCCAGCTTGATAGGTTCAACGCTGCCCGAGGCGACGCCGTTTACGATCTTGCTGCCCATAAGGTTGAACCCGCTGGGGTCGACCAGATCGCCATCCTTGGTGAAGCGGAAGTTCCCCGCCCGGGTAAATTCCAGCACGCCGTCCTTTTGCACGCCGAAAAATCCGATGCCGGATACGCCCATATCCATGGGATCAGTGCCGGTTTCAAACCCGCCCTGACCGAACATGATGCGGTTGCTCAGCACGGAAACACCGTGGCCCAATTGGGAAATACCCCCGGCGACACCGTTGGAGTAGTTGCCGCTGGCGCTTGAAACATCAGTGCTGGTCAAATCCTGATACAACATCATGGCGGATTTGAACCCCACGGTGTTGGTGTTGGACAGGTTGTTCCCTATGGAAGACATGCCCACGCTCAGAGATTTCATCCCCGTGCAACTGGAATATAACGAACTCATCATAATAGTAGCTCCTGCCGCTATGACCCGGCCGGGAAAAATATTCCCGCGTCCCATACAAAGCAGAAACCATGCCAGTGCGTATATGTTTCCGGCTGCCTTTCGGCTGAAGCGGCCCGGCTCCGTCCGCGCCGCCGCTACCGGACAGGCGTCAGGAAAAGAAAAAGGGCGGAGAATGATCCCCGCCCTGTGTATCCCGTGCGCGCGAAGCGCACGCTGCAATAGCTTACTTCTTGGCCCGGTCGGCGTCGATCCGCGCCTGAATGGCCTGGGCGCGTCCGGCGGAATTCGGGTGGCTGGAAAGCATGCCGCCGCTGGAACCCAGCTTGTCGAGCTTCATCAGGGCGGAAACGGCGGCCTTGGTATCATAGCCGTGCTTCTTCATGAAGGCGTAGGAGAACGCGTCGGCATCGCTTTCCTGCGATTGGGAGAACTGGGCGTTCAGCACGGTTTCCAGCATGTCGCCGAGCACCGTGGAGGAAAGAGCGCCCGCAACGCCACCGGCGGCGGAAGCGCTTTTGCGGGCGGCGGATGCCGTGTAGGCGGTGCGGATTTTATCAAGAGAGTCGCCGTCGGCCACGTGGCCGATTTCATGGCCGAGGATGAACAGCAGTTCCTGGTCGGTCATCAGGTCCATGATGCCGGAGTACACGCGGATGGAGCCGTCAGCCGTGGCGTTGGCGTTGATGTCCTGCGTGATGTACACCTTGAAGTTAAGGGTCAGGCCTTCTTCGTTGGTGTGTTTCTTGGTCAGACGGGCCAGACGCGTGGCGTACTTGTTGTTGCCGGTCGCCACCTTGGCTTCCGCGTCGCCCTGGGCGCGCATCTGCTGGGACATGTCGATGAGTTCGGCATTGGAAATGGTCACGGCGGTGAGAAGATCAGCACCGGCTTCACTCAGGGAAGCCGCATTGCAGCCGGGAAGAGCGAGAACCAGTACCATCAGAACAGGAATAAAGCGTTTGAGCATAAAAGCCTCCCCAAAATAATAATGAATGCACGTCAGGTTTTATGTCGTAAAGCACTTTGCCTGTCAATGGCCGGAAAACAACTGTGTCTGTTTCCGCTATGACGGGCGTATGGATTGCGACGATTCTGTTTACTGTTGCCCTTCGGGCCGTTCATCGTGCATCTGGCAGTGCTGCAAGAGAGCAGCACAAGGCGGGACAGTCCTGAAAAACAGTGCAGGACCGGGAATTCTGTGTGGATGCGGGCGCGTCCGGCCCGCTGCGGACAAAGACGGCGTCGGCTTCGCGGAACATGGGGCTGTCGTCGGCGGCAAGGCTGACAAGCGCCGTGCGAAAGCCTTCCTGCTTAAGAAGCCGTATCGCCGCGTCTTTCCGGAGTATGGTCCGTATGCTCGTACCATTCCCGGCGGATGCGCTGCAGAACAGACGGCAGTTCAAACGCCTGGTCAAGGGAGCAACCCACAGGTCGGGGTTTTCGGTTAGCAGCGCGCAGCGTTCCCGGTTCGTGGTGATAAAGGTTTCAAGAGCCGTATCCAGAAAAAGCCCGGCGGCGCACTCCAGAATAACAGAAAGAGGAAGTGCTTTCAGGATACCGAAACGCAGGCGGAAGGAGGCTTCAACCGGCAGTTCCCCCGCCAGACTGCGCCGCCTGAGATCTTCCAGATCCCTTTCGCGCCCCAGAAGCGTTGCAAGACGGGGGATAAACGTATCCCGCAGCAGCAGTCCATCAAGGTCAAAGACGAAATACCAGGGCGCGGCTGCCCGGGAAGCTTCGTCACTCTGTTGGGTCATAGCCGTGCCTTCCTTGCTCCTCAGCGGGCGGACGGGGGGGTATAGACGGCTCCGCCGTAGGTAATGCAGCGCTCGAAAAGAACGCGTTCAAAGGCGCTTTTACCGAACGTGGACGTGGCAAAGGTGCTGTCCCGGACCAGCAGGCTGGATTTGCCGTTAATGTCGGTAATGGCGGGAATACGCATGAAAACGCAGTCTTCAATGACGAGGTTGATATCCGTTCCCCGGATCATGGGTTCAAGCGCGCGAATGGAGTGCATGCCACGCAGGATGATGGACGAATTTTTCACGTCCATGATGAAATTGTCCATGCTCGCGCCGTCAAAGAGAACGCCCTTCATGGTGACGCCGGAGAAAACGCTGCGTTTGTCGAGGTTATCCTGATCGTCTTCGCAGGTGAAAAGTCCGCCCCGGAACGTGACGTTTTCCATAATGCCACCGCTGAGGCGGGTGTTGATAAAACGGCAGTTTTCAAAAATCACGTTGCGCAGCTCGATGTTCCGCCCGGAACTGCCCAGAAAGGCCGTGTTCTTGAGCGTGATGTTCTGAAGGCGCAGGCCGGAAAGGTCGCTATCCACAACCATTTGTCCGTCTATGGAATGCGGGTTGGCGCTAATGCCCGCGCCGGTATGTGTCGGGGTGCGGGAAAGACCGGCACTGCCAGTCACACAGCCGCCGAGCGCGGCGCTGAAGGTTGCCAGCAGGCAGACGAGAAACAGTGAAGTCAGACGTCGTTGCATTATGAATCCTTTCAATCTGGTATTCGTGAGGTACGCGTGATCCGGATGCGCGCCCGGCCATATCCTGCCGGAACCTGTATCCTGTGCGCCGTATTCGCCGCCCGTCTGAGGGAAATCACGCAAGAGATAAAATATAGCATTGCCCGGAGGGCAGCGCAATGAGAGTCACCCGGCGTTGAAAAAGGCGGCCCGGTCCACGGGGCTGCGCCCTGTATGCCTATTCCGCCGGGTTGTCGAACAGTTCCGGCGCTACATCGCCGCCTCCGGGCAGCACAAGGCCGATTCCGGGTTTCAGCGTCCCGAGCAGATCGCTTGTACCGGTTTGCAGCTTGATCACCCAGAGATCCTTGAGGGTGTTTCCTTCACTGAAAAAGTATTTGCCGGCCACGCCGTCCATATCCTGCAAGGCGGCCAGACTTTCCTGCAGCGCGATGGAAGAGGTGCCGTCCGCCTGGCGCAGGGCGCTGAGAAAACGCATGACCCCGTCATAGGCAATGGCGGCTGTCGGGGTAGGCCATTTTTCAAAGCGTTCGCGGTACCGCATGGCAAAGGCTTGCGCGGCATGGCCGATGGCCGGAATATGCCAGGGGGTCAGCCAGTACCCGTTTCCTACGGTATCCCATATGCTGCCGGTAGATTCCACGGCCCAGGTGTCCCCCCCGGCGACAGGCCCCGAATAGTCGGAGCGGAGCAGGGATATCTGTTCAAGCACATCTTGGGAAAAGTCAGGAAGGACAACAAAATCAGGCTCATACGCTATGATAGCGCGTGCGGCATCGGCATAGTTTCCCCTGCCCTCGTACGGCGCAAGAAACGTTGACGCGCCGCCGAAGCCCGTGAAGCGCCGGGCAGTTTTCTGGGCGATATCCTGGGCGTAGATTCTGTTGGTTGCGTCATAGAGGACCGCAAGGCGTTTGGCGCGCAGTTCCCGCACGGCAAAATACGCAAGGGCCTCGGCCTGCATGTCGGTGGTCGGAACCATGGAAAACGAAAAGGGGTTCTCTACCGAAAAATAGGGCGACGATGCCATGGGCGAGAGCAAGGGCACGCCGTGCCGCGCGGCGACCGCGCCCATGACGGAGGCCTGAGATGACGTATACGCGCCGATCAGGGCCACGGGCTTGTATTCGGTTAGCGCTTCTTCCGCCAGCCGTTCGATTTCTTCCAGAGCGTCGTGATGTCGCACGGCGATAAGGGAGACAACGCGTTTTTTGCCCTGCAGGATCATTTCCCATTGCCGGATCGAGGAGACGTTTTTATCCGGAGAGACGGGCAGCAGAGTCCCCGGCCCATCCCCGGCATCCTCAAACGCAAGCAGGACACCGGCATACTGGGCCATGCTGTGCGCGGAACCGGATTCCGAAATGTCATCCATGAGAATGAAGGCAAGCGGACGGTGCCGCTCATAATATAAGAGTCCGAGGCCAGTAAGACCCACGACAACGAGCAGGATGCCACAAATGACTTTTTTGACAGAATTCCGCATAGGCCCAGTCAGAAAGAGGCGACGGCGAGGAGGCGCGGCCGGCAACAGGTGGAGGCGCCGTAACGGCGGCCGGGGGAGTACTCAGTGTGAAGTCTCGCTCTATATCAAAAAATAGCCGGAGCGCCAATGCTGGAAAACGATGTCCGGCACGGCGCTCCTGACACTACTTTCCTATGCAGAAGCGGGAGAAAATGCGTGAAAGGATGTCATCGGGAGCGGCATGGCCGCTCACTTCATCCAGAGTGGCCGCCAGGGCATCGAGCCTTACAGCCAGCAGATCATGCGGCATATGCGCATCAAAATCCCCACGCAGCGATTCCGCCTCTTCCAGCGCGCTTTTCAGGAGCGCGGACTGGCGCACGTTGGGGGCGAGATCGCCCGTACCATCGCTTCCCCCGGTCTGGGCCAGTGTGAAGGCGCGCAGCCGCGCGGCCAGTTCTTCCAGCCCTTCGCCCGTTTTGGCGGAAACGGCCACCGGCGGAAGGGCAGAAGGGAGCCCGTGTGCGGTCAGGGCTTTTTCGCGCTTTTCGCCCGCCGTATCGATTTTATTGACGACAATGAGCGTTTTTTCCGGGTTGCGGAACAATAGCTCCCGCTCGTCAGAGCTGACGGGCTGACCGGCCGCGAGAACCAGCAGCAGAATGTCGGCATCCCCGGTCAGCTGACGGCTGAGGCGCACCCCTTCTTCTTCCACGGCGTCTTCGCCTTCGCGCAGCCCGGCCGTATCCACAAGGCGCAGGGGGAGTCCATCCAGGTCAAGGGCTTCCTCGATAAAATCACGCGTAGTGCCGGGTATATCCGAAACAATGGCCCGGTTGCGGCCGAGGAGCGCGTTAAGCAGGCTGGATTTGCCCACGTTGACCCGGCCCGCCAGCACGGCGAGAGCGCCTTCGCGCCAGAGCCTGGCCCGGCCGTACCCGGCCAGCAGGGCGCGAAGATCATCCTGCAGACGGGATAACAGCTGCCTGAACCCTGCCGCGTCAAAATCGTCCACGTCATCCTCGACAAAATCGATGGACAGCGTCATGCGGGCGCGCATCTCGTCGACCAGATCGCGCAGCGCAGCCACGCGGGTTCCCATAACGCCTTCAAGCTTGGCTCTGGCCAGACGCAGTCCCTGGCGTGAGGGGGCGGCGATCATTTCCGCAATGGCCTCGGCCTGGGTGAGGTCATACTTGCCGTTCATAAAGGCGCGGTAGGTAAATTCTCCCGGTCCGGCCATGCGGGCGCCTGCGGCAAGGGTGGCTTCCAGCACGGCGGCCAGAATGGCGGGGCCGCCGTGGCAGTGAATTTCCCCTGTATCTTCCCCGGTCGCCGTGCCCGGCCCGGGCATCCATACGGCCAGCACTTCATCAAGGCGTTCTCCGGCCGCGTCGCGTATCCAGCCGTGGTGCATGAGGCGCGGCACAAAGGAAAACGCGTCGCCGCCCGCTTCGAAAAGTGTATGCAGAATATCGCGGGATGCCGGGCCGCTCATGCGGACAATGCCGATGCCGCCCTGTCCGGGGGCGGTGGCGATGGCGGCGATGGTATCACGGGTGCTGGAGCTGTTCAGCATGGCGGGACTCCGGGAGGCCGGGAGCGTCCGGCAATAAAAATTCCGGGCAGGGAGCCGGAAAAAGGGTGTGTCCTCAGGGACGGAGAATAATGACCGGGGAACGAAGCTGCGGAGATCAATGCGCTGCACGCATCAATCTCCGCAGCTTCATGACATTCTATCTGTTGCCGCTTCTGCGCGGGGCGATGACAACGCGTTTGAGGTCTCCCTCACCCTTGGAATGGGTTTGCATGTCGTCTTCATCTTGCAGGGTCACGTGAATCACGCGGCGCTGGTAGGATGAAAGAGGGCGGGTCAGTTGCGGTTTGCCGCTGCTGCGGGCTTTTTCGGCCAGAGCAAGGGCCAGATCGCGCAGTCTGTCGTCCTGACGCTGGCGGTAATCGCCCGCATCCACATGGAGTTTGACGCGGCATTGCAGTTTGCCCGCCAGCATGCGCGTGGCAAGGTACTGGACGGCGGCAAGGTTCTGGCCTTCCCGCCCGATGAGAAGGCCGGGGTCTTCACCGGCTTCTATGCTGATGCGAATGGTTTCGCCTTCAATACTGACGCTAGGGGCGCATTCGCCCAGCATGGGTTCCACGAGCCGGGCGATCACTTCGCGGGCGGCTTCCTGAACCAGCGTGGCATCAAGGGAAGACAGCGGGACGCGAGGCAGGTCTTCACCGTTCTCGTCGTCATTGGGGAACGCGGGCCGGGCTTCCGGCATGGCTTTGGCAGCCGCCCTGGATTCTTTCTGGGGACGGGCCGGGCTTTTGGGGGCCGCTTTGCGCGAAGCCTGGGCGCTTTTCTTTTCAGCGCTTTCCTTTACATTCCCTTTGGCGGGAGTGTTCTGATCTTCCGCGTTACGGGCGGAAGCGTCTTCACCAGCGGGTTTGCCCCTGCCTCTGCCCGCGCCCTTGCGTGCGGACTGGGAATCCTGCGAACTTTTGGCGGCGGGTGCTTTGGAATTTTTCCGGTTCTGCTGGCTGCCTTCTCCCGCGTCCTCGGGTTCCGTGTGCGCCGCAGGCTCTTCCCGGTCGGAACGTCCCTTTTTCTGGCTGCGTTCTTCACGCGGCTTTTTGTTCCTGTCAGAACCGTTCCGTCTGGCGTCTTTTCCCCGGGGGGCCTGAGCGGCTGCGCCGTCCAGATCATCCATGATGGATTCAATATGCACCAGCCGGGCGCGGACGGCCGCTTTTCTGGCACCCACCAGACCGAAAATGCCGCCTTTGGCGTCACTGATGATTTCTATATCCAGCTTTTCACGCGGCACGTCAAAATGATCGCAGGCGGCCTTGATGGCGGAATCAAGGGTTTTGCCTTGAAATTCGCGGTAATCGCTCATTGTATATCCTTGCCCGCCGGGTTTTTCCGGCGGGCTTTCGGTATGCGTTTACGCCTTGCGCAACTGCCACCATTGCTGTCCTATGGAGATGACGTTGTTCGTCAGCCAGTACACCACCAGTCCTGAAGGGAAGTTCAGGAAAAGCACGGTGAATATAAGCGGCATGAACATCATGATCTTTTTCTGGGTAGGATCGCCGGTGGTCGGTGTCAGCCATTGTTGCAGGAACATGGTGCCACCCATGATGATGGGGGTGATATAGTACGGATCCTTGGCGGAAAGGTCGGCAAGCCATACCCAGTCCGTAAAGGGCAGCGTGGGCACAAAGGCCGCGTGGCGCAGCTCAATGGCGTTCATCAGCCCCTGATAGAGCCCGAAGAATACGGGAATCTGGACAAGAATCGGGAGGCAGCCGCCCATGGGGTTCACCTTGTAGGTGCGGTACAGCTGCATCATTTCGCGGTTGAGCGCTTCCTTGTCATCCTTGTACTTTTCTTTCAGCTTCAACATCATGGGTTGCAGCTTTTTCATCTGCTGCATGGACTTGTAGCTCTTGTGAGAAAGCGGCCACAAAAGGATCTTGATCAGCACGGTAAGGATGATGATGGCAATGCCCCAGTTATGCACATAGCCGTTGAAGAACTTGAGCATGGCAATGAGGGGGCGGGAAATGATGCTGAAAAATCCGTAGTGGACCAGAGACGACATATCGTTGGGCAGGGCGGAAAGCTGATCCTGATCCTTGGGGCCCAGATAGTAGATGCCGCTGAAGGTTCCGGTCTGGCCGGGGGTCAGCATGATGCCGTCTTTTTTCACAGCCACGCGGAAAACCCTGTCTTCCAGCACGGCGTTCACCGTGACGTCAGGATCGTTGGGGCTGATGGCGGCGGTAAAATAGTTGCTCATCACGGCGGCCCAGGAAATATTGCCATCGGGCTTGAACCCCTTGGCCATGTCCTTTTCGCTGGTTTCTTCCGTGTAGCTGCCGCCCTGATCCCAGGCGAGACGGGTGAGGTTGTACTGGCTGTCCCCGTCGTCCAGTCGGGCCGAGCTCATGGTGTACCCGAGGCTCACAGCCTGCGGGGTGGCGGATTCGGCGGTGGTCGTTTCCCGGATGGCGAAGGTGGCCGCATCAAAGGCCAGTTCGCGGGTCACGCGGATGCCGCCGACTTCCCCGTCAAAACGCAGGGTGCCGG
>JAJDHY010000171.1 GCA_030266385.1 Desulfovibrio sp. OttesenSCG-928-I05 | reverse complement strand
CCGCCACAATCTTTGTCACATCCATCTGGCTCCGCGCCAACCGCGACGCGGCAGCGGAACTCGCCGCCGACCCGCTCTTCTCCATCCAGGCCCACGGGGCCGCGCACAAGCCCGCGTCCGTCTCGGGGCGTAAAGCCTACGGCATACGCGGGACCGGCTCCGTCACCGAACTCGTGGAAGAAGTGGAAGGAAACGCCCGGGCCATCGAGGCCATTACCGGGAAACGCCCCCGCTGGTACCGCTCCGGCACCGCCCACTACGATGCCACCGCCGTCGCCGTTATCCACCGTATGGGATTTCGCATCGCCGGGTTCAGCCGGAACGGCGACGAAGGCGCAACCCTTCCCCCTGACGGAGTGCGCGACCGCATTCTTGCGGCCAATGACAGGGATATCATCCTCTGCCACGTGAACCGCCCCCGCAGCGGAACCGCCAAAGGATTACGCGCGGCACTGCCCGCCCTGCTCGACGCGGGCGTTATTTTTGTCTTTCTCCCCGAAAATTGAGAAGTATATGGGTGTACGCTCATATCGCACACATAAAAATCTTATTTGCTAAAATAGAGAAATTTGGGATAGTGTCCCGTGTTGAAGTGATCATATGAGTTCGCTATTTCGATCTTCTGTTCTAAATAAGGAGTGAGACGATGCAGGATGTGCTTCTTGACTACGGCGACGGGAAAATGCGCGTCAGTCTGCCCGACGACGCCACGGTTGTCAGGTACGGCAAGACCTATCGTGATCCCGAGCCGCTTGGTGATCCGGTTGAGCTGACCCGCGCGGCGCTGCAAAAGCCTCTTGATACCCCTCCCCTGCGCGAGCAGGCCGGGCCGGATAAAAAGGTGGTTATCGGTTTTCCCGACCGCGTAAAAGGCGGCTCGCACCCCAGGGCGCACCGCCGTACCGCCATCCGTCTCATTCTGGAAGAACTGCTCGCGGGCGGTTGTCTGCTCAAGAACATAACCCTGCTCTGCGGTATGGGGTTGCACCGCCAGAATACCCTTGAGGAATTTTACGGCTATCTCGGCAAGGATATTGTCGAGCAGTTCTGGCCGGATCGTCTCCTCAACCATGACGTCGAATCGCCGACCCTGCTGGATTTCGGTACGGATTCCATGGGTAACCGCGTGCAATGTTCCGCCCTGCTCGCCGCCGCCGATCTTGTGATCATGGTCGGCCACTGCGCGGGTAACCCCTACGGCGGGTTTTCCGGCGGGTACAAGATGCTTGTCACCGGCTATTCCGGCTGGCAATCCATCGCGTCCCACCACTGTCCCGCCACCATGCACCGCGATGACTGGCTGGGCGGTTCCCACAAGCAGCACATGCGCCACCAGTTCAAATCCATCGGTCAGGCCATGGAACAGGGCATGGGCAAAAAAGTGTTCGAGGTCGATGCCGTGCTCGGCCAGTTCGCCGAAGTGCTGGATGTACAGGCGGGTACCATTCCCGCCGTGGAAGAAGCCACCTGGCCGCTGGCCGCCCAGCGCACCAACGTGGGGCTGGATATGCCCGAACCCGCCGATATCCTCGTGCTGGGTTTGCCGCGCAACTTCCACTACGGTCCCGGTATGGGAACCAACCCCATCCTCACCGGCCTCGCTCTGGGCGGGCAGCTTTCCCGCTGCTGGCCCTGCGTGAAGGAAGGCGGCGTACTGATCACGGCAGGCGTCTGCGACGGCTGGTTCAACGACAAGTGGTTCCCCTCCTACGAGGCGACCTATAGAAGCATGATGGAGTTCAATAACCCGACGGAGTTCCTGGCTTCGCAAAAAGCCATGGATATCACGCTCAATGCGGAGTACCGGTATCTGTACTCCAATTATCACAGCTACCACCCCTTCCACGCCATGTCGATGATCAGCGGCGGGGCCGTTCTGGCCCAACGACTTTCCGCCGTCATCATGGTGGGTCCGCAAAAGCCCCACTACGCGCGCGGTATGGGCTATATCCCCGTGGCGACCTTTGACGAGGCCGTGGCCCTCGCCAAACGCTACGTCGGGAAAAAACCGGGTATGCTCTGCACGCCCGAATGCTTCTCCGGCGGCTC
>JAJDHY010000172.1 GCA_030266385.1 Desulfovibrio sp. OttesenSCG-928-I05 | reverse complement strand
CCGTATCGTGACCGGCCTGGTTCTGGGCGGCGGCGTGCTGACCTGCCTTATTCTGGGCGGGCTGCCGTTTTTCATCATGCTCATGACCATCGCCCTGCTGGCGCAAATCGAATTCTACCAGCTCTTCTGGAAAGGCGCGTCGCATCTTTTCAGCAAAGTGACTGGCCTTGTCTGCGGCGCGGGCATTATCGCCCTCGCAAGCGGCATGTTGCCCGAGAATATTGCCGTGCACCTTTCCGTGCAGGGGCTGCTGATCGGCGCGACGCTTATCGCATGTTTTTTCTTCCTGCTGGATTACGGACGGGATAACGATGAAGCCACGCTCGGAGAATACGCGCTCCTGCCCATGGGCATCCTGTACGTGCCGCTGCTCTTTTCCATGGCCTACGGATTGACCCTGACGGAAATGCTGCTGGTCGCCTGTGCCGTGGCCGCCTCGGATACCGCCGCCTATTTCACGGGCTGCGCCATCGGCAACCACAGGATATGGCCCAGCGTCAGCCCCAAAAAGAGCTGGGAAGGTGCCATTGCCGGGTTCTTCGCCTGCGTGCTTGTGGTGTTCGGCATAGGCTGGTTCGCCGTCCACGGCGGCCCCGGCATACAGGAAGCGGCCCAGGCGGGAGCCGACACCGCCGAAGGAAGCGCCGCGCTTCTGGATACCATGCGTACCTACATGCCGGATGCCGCCAGCCTCCTTTACTGGCTGCTTGTCGGTGCGGCTGTGGCCATTGCCGCCCAGTTTGGCGATTTCTTTGAATCCGCCATCAAACGTTCCGCGAACGTCAAGGATTCCAGCCAGCTTCTTCCCGGCCACGGCGGTTTTCTTGACCGCATCGACAGTTTGCTTTTCGGGTTTCCCGTGTACCTGCTCATGAAAAATTCCCTCAGTACGGACGCGTGTGCCGCGCTGCTCGCGCATTTCAGCCAATGACAGAGTATATAACGCCCCTCCCCGCGCCGGGTGCCGCGCTTTCCTGGCCCCGCTCCGTGGTACTGCTCGGTTCCACCGGGTCCATCGGGGTCAGCGCGCTCACCTTCATGGCGGGACAGCGCGACAGTTTCCGGGTTGCCGCCCTTGCCGGGGCGCGCAACATCGCGCGCCTCGCCGCCCAGGCGGATACCTGGCGGCCGCCGTACCTTGCGGTTCTGGATGAGGCGGGGCGGGACGAACTGCGCGCTCTCTTGCCTGCCGGGTACTCCCCCGAAATTCTGTGCGGTCCCGAAGGGTATGCGGCGCTGGCCATGCTGCCCGAAGCGGATATCGTGCTTTCGGCCCAGGTGGGCGCCGCCGGGTTGACCGCCACGGAAGCCGCCGCCCGCGCCGGGAAAACCATTGCGCTGGCCAACAAGGAATCACTGGTGCTGGCGGGGGAGCTTCTGCGCGATACCTGCCGGGCCAGCGGTGCCGTCATCCTGCCCGTCGATTCCGAGCACAACGCCATTTTCCAGTGCCTCGCAGGACAGAACGATGCCGACGTCGCCCGCATCATCCTGACAGCCTCAGGCGGCCCTTTCCGGGGCAAGGATGCGGCCTTTCTGAAAACCGTCACGCCGGAAATGGCATTGGCCCACCCCAACTGGTCCATGGGCGCGAAAATCAGCATCGATTCGGCCACCATGATCAACAAGGGGCTGGAAGTTATAGAGGCCCATTATCTTTACGGTCTGCCTGTCGAATCCATCGCGGTGCTCATCCATCCCCAGTCCCTTGTCCATTCCCTTGTGGAGTTTTCCGACGGCTCGCTCCTTGCCCAGGCAGGCACCCCGGATATGCGGACGGCCATCGCCTACGCCCTGGCCTGGCCCCGGCGTATGGAAACGGGCGTGCCGCGCCTTAACCTCGCGCAGGCCGCCGCCCTGACCTTTGAAGAGCCGGATTTCTCTGTATTTCCCGGTCTCTCCCTCGCCATTCAGGCCCTGCAGGAAGGCCGCGGCCTGCCCATCGTGTACAACGCCGCCAACGAAGTCGCCGTCAGCCGCTTCCTGAACCGGGAAATCCCCTTCAATGCCA
>JAJDHY010000168.1 GCA_030266385.1 Desulfovibrio sp. OttesenSCG-928-I05 | reverse complement strand
CATTGAGGCGGATCTCACCGGCTGGCCCGCCATGGTCTTTGCCCTGGCCGTAGGCGTCGCCCTCGGGGGCGTTTCCGGCTGGCTGTATGCGTTTCTCCTGAACCGCATCAAGGGGCAGGAAATGACGGTGGGCACCTATTTCGGTTTTTCCATCGTTTCGCTGATGTGCGTGTTCTGGACCCTGGCTCCCTATGACAACCCCACCATGATCTGGGCCTACGGGGGAACGGGGCTGCGTAATACCATCTCGCTGGATGGCTGGTTCGGCGGCATCATGGATACGTGCCTCTCCTTCTCCGTCATGGGCGTCCATGTGCCTACTTTTACGCTGCTGCTCTTCGCGCTGTGCTGCTGGTTCATGCACCTGTTCCTGATATCCAGAACGGGCGTGGCCATGACGGCGGTGGGCACGAACCCGCGCTTTGCCCGCTCCATGGGAATCAGCGTGGACAGGTACCGCACCATAGCCTCGGTCATGTCCAACGCCCTGGCCGCCGCGGGTATGCTGGTTTACGCCCAGAGCTTCGGTTTCCTCCAGCTCTATCAGGCACCCCTCTTCATGGCGTTCTTCGCCGTGGCGTCGGTGCTGATCGGCGGGGCGACCATGAAAAGCATCACCCTGGGGCATGTGTTGATCGGCAACCTGCTTTTCCAGTCGGTGCTCGTGGTTTCCATGCCGGTGGCCAACGTGCTTTTTTCGGACAACCTTTCCGAGATTCTCCGCATCATCATCAGTAACGGGATCATTCTCTACGCATTGACCCGAAAGGAGGTCCGGGCGTGAGCTTTATCAGAAAAAACGCCGTGCCCCTGTTCTTCATGGTCCTGTGCGGCCTGGGGGCGTATTTTTCCGGACTTTCCTGGCCCTTTTTCGTCAACGAAATCATTTCGCGGCTGAGCAGAAACTCCTTTCTGGTTATTTCCCTTATCGTGCCGGTTCTTGCCGGGATGGGGCTCAACTTCGGCATCGTGCTCGGGGCCATGGCCGCCCAGTTCGCCTTTGTCATCGTGATCAACATGGGGGTGACGGGTCTTCCGGGTGTGGCGCTGACGGCGCTGCTTTCCATTCCCATGTCCATGATCCTCGGCGCGCTGGTGGGCATGATTTTCAACATGGCCAAGGGCAAGGAAATGATTACCGGGATCATCCTGGGCTTTTTCTCCAACGGGGTGTATCAGCTCATATGCCTGAGCTTCATCGGCTGGATCATTCCGGTGAAGGTCGCATCGCTCCTGCTGCCGGACCGGGCCGGAACGGGGCCGGGCGTTGGCCTCATCAACACCATCGACCTGCGCAGCATGCAGTACGGGCTTGACCAGATATGGCGTATCCGCATCACCATGCCGGATATCCAGAATTTTCTGCACAGCATCGGCTTTGACGTCACCGTGCCGCTGGGAATCCCCATTACCATTCCCGTGGGCACCTTTCTGCTGGTGCTGCTCCTCTGCCTTGCCATGCGTTACCTTTTCAAGCTCAAGCTCGGGCAGGATTTCCGGGCCGTGGGCCAGGATATGCACATTGCGGAAGTTTCGGGCATCAACGTCAACGCCACCCGCGTTTCGGCCATTGTCATCTCCACGATTCTCGCGGGTCTGGGACAGGTTATTTTCCTGCAGAACATGGGCAACCTGCAAACCTACGGCAGCCATGTGCAGGTAGGCACCTTTGCGGTGGCTTCACTGCTCATCGGCGGGGCGACTGTCACACGGGCTACGGTGGGGCAGGCGCTGCTCGGAACGGTTCTTTTCCATACGCTCTTCATTGTTTCCCCCCTGGCGGGCAAGAACCTTATGGGTAACGTGCAGGTAGGGGAATTTTTCCGTTCCTTTGTCGCCTACGGCGTTATCGGCCTTGCGCTGGCCCTGCACGCCTGGCAACGTGCGGACGATAAAAAGGGCGCTTCCTGAAAAGACGCCATGCGGCCCCTTTCCGGTCTCTCGGAAAAGAAGGGCAGCCAATGAAAATCGGGAGAAATGTCATGTACGAACAGCTGAAAAAGACCGCCGAAGCGCTGCAACCGGAACTGGTGACCATTCGCCGCGCCCTGCACAGACACCCGGAACTGGCATGGCACGAAGAATGGACGACAGACTATATCGCCGGGATGCTCGAACGCTGGGG
>JAJDHY010000017.1 GCA_030266385.1 Desulfovibrio sp. OttesenSCG-928-I05 | reverse complement strand
TATGATTTTACTTACCATACACATAATGAAATAAAAAGAATACGCAAGGGATTGACAAGATTTTTGCCTTTACTTATTACTTTAACGTGAAAGTTGTTCAGGATGCTTTGCCCGTAATGGCGGGGAGCATCCGGCCGGCCCGGCGGGTATGGCGCCGGCCCTTCGTAATCTGTAACCTCAAGGAGCACTGGTATGCGGCGATTCAGCACTCTTCTTCTGGTTCTGGGATTGACGGTGGCATTTTGCGGGGCGGCCTGGGCGGCATCGCCCGTCACGTTGCGTTTCGCGGCGGACGAACCGGTTGGATCCGTGGAGGATATCGGCAACCAGGCGTTTATCAAGGAAGTGGAAGAAAAGAGCGGCGGCAGGATCAAGATAGAATACTTCCCCAGCGCCCAGCTTGGCTCGGATAAACAGTGTCTGCCGTCAGTCATGTCCGGCGCGCTCGATATCTCTTTCATTTCGGCGGGGAACCTGGCCGAGTTCACCACGGCCATGAACTTCACCGACCTGCCCGGCATCGTGACCTCGCCGGAGCAACTGCGCGCCGTATGGCAAAGCCCTGTGCGGCAGGTAGTTTCCGATAAAATCTTCAAGGATATCGGCCTGCGGCCCATCATGTTCGACGTGGCCGGGGGCGCTGCCCGCGTGTTGTTCTACAACGGCAAACCGCTCACCAGCCCGGCCGATTCCGTGGGCTACAAGTTCCGTACGACCGGCTCCCCCATGGAAGTCGCGCTGTTCAAGGCCTGGGGCATCGCGCCCACGCCCATGGTGTACAGCGAAATCTACACCAGCCTGGACCAGAAAGTTATCGACGGCATCTACGTGCACCCCATCGGCGCGTATGACCAGAAGCTGACCGAAGTGGTGAAGAACGCCACCGTGCTGAACCTTTCCTACATCGCGCAAGTCAAGCTCATGGGCAAGTCCGCCGTGGCCAAACTGGGCGGCGAAGGTTCCGAACTGTACGCCATTGTTATCGAAGCCGGCAAGAATGCGGAACTGCTCAAAGACAAACTGTACGCCGAACGCGTGCAGGACATTTACCGCCAGCTGGCGGAATCCGGCCTGACCGTCGTGCAGCCGCAAGGCGAAGCGCTGAAGCAGTGGCAGGATCTGGCCAGAGGCATCTGGCCCGAAATGCTGAAGAACCCCAAGATCGGCATCGAGCAATCCCTGCTTGATCAGGTGCGCCAGGTAACCGGCGGCAAATAAGATATCCCGGGCTTCCCGGACACGCTCCGGGAAGCCCCCTTCCCCCCCACGTTTATGGGAGTCGCCATGCAAGAGACGTCTCGTTTTTTTTCCGTGCTGGATGCGCTGGAGAAGATCCTCGGCGCCCTCAGCCGTCTGGTGGAGAAAATCAGCGACGCGGTTGTCATCCTCTGCGGGTTCGTCATTATCGCGACGCTGGCCCTGGCCGTGCTCACCCGCTACACGGCGCTCGCCTCCTTTTTATGGACGGATGAAGTCGCCCGCTACAGCATGATCTGGATGGCCTTTCTCGGCGCGAGTTCCGCGCTGAAAAAAGGGGAATTCCTGGCCTTTGACCTGCTGGTGAGCAAAATACGCGGCCGGGCGCAGGCCTATGCCGGTCTCGCCATAACGATCTGCTGTCTCGTCTTTCTGGGAATCTTCCTGCACTGCGGTCTGGAAGCGCTCCCCATCACCTGGATACAGAAAAGTTCGGCTCTGGGGCTGCCCATGTTTTATCCCGCGCTCGGCATCATTGTGGGATGCGCGTTTATGGGGGTGCACCTCCTGCTCAAACTCGCCGTGGAAACACGACAGCTGTTTTTTCAGAACACCGGCAGCCGGTAACACACTTTCGCGCCGAAAGCGCGGTGTATCCCGGCGTATCTTCCACGAGCAGGCGGCTGCGGACGCGCTGTCACGTCATTCTGCCCAGGAGGCGGTATGGAACTTGGTATCGTCATCTTTCTTTTTCTGGTCGTCTTTTTTCTCTCCGGGCTTCCCATTTTCTTCGCGCTGGGCATGACGGTCGCGGCCAGCCTGATCGTCTGGGGGCAAGTGCCGGTCACGGTTCTGTTCCAGCAGACCATGCAGGGGATAGATATTTTCTCCCTGCTGGCCATTCCCATGTTCATCCTCATGGGCGAAATCATGACCAAAACACAGGTTGTGGATGATATCCTCTTTATCTGCAACGTACTGGTCGGACGCATCCGGGGGGCTCTGGGCCACGTCAATATCGTGGCCAGCATGTTTTTTGCCGGAATTTCCGGTTCCGCTCTGGCCGATACCGCCACGCTCGGCGCGGTGCTTATCCCGGCCATGAAAAAAAGCGGGTACGACGCGGAATTTTCCGTCGCGGTCACTGCCGCCTCTTCCGTAATCGGCCCGATCATTCCCCCCAGTATCGGCTTTGTGCTGTACGGGGCGCTTATTTCCGGGGTTTCCATTTCCGGCCTTTTCGCGGGCGGCATCCTGCCCGGTATTCTGCTCGGCGTTTCGCTGATGATTGTAACCGCTGTCCTTTCCCATAAGCGCAAGTACCCCGTGGCTGTGTTCACCTTTACCCGGCGGGAATTTTACCGGACGCTCCTGCACGCGGCCCCGGCTCTCTTCCTGCCTGTCATCGTCCTTGGCGGCATTCTGGGCGGCGTTTTCACGCCCACGGAATCGGCGGCTGTGGCTGTGGTCTACACCATTCTGCTCGGCTTTTTCTATTACCGGAATTTCACCGTGCGCGATCTGGTGACCTGCGTGCACCGCTCCATGCTGACCTCGGCAGCCGTGCTGGTCATTATCGCCATGGTCCAGCCCTTTGGCTGGCTTGTCGCGCTCGGGCAGGTGCCGCAAACCCTTTCGGGCTTTGTGCTCTCCCTTTCGCAGGACAGAATGCTCATCATGGCCGTGCTCACGGTTATCCTGCTCATGCTCGGCGCGGTTATGGACGCGAATATCATCGTACTGGTTTTCGCCCCCATATTTGTGCCCATCGCCATGAACCTGGGGGTGGATCCCATCCACTTCGGGGTTTTCTATGTGCTAGCCGCCATTGTGGGTCTGGCGACGCCACCGTACGGCATGTGCATTTTCGTGGCGGCGGCCATCGGGGATGTGCCCGTATCACGGGCGATGAAGGCCATTCTGCCCTTTGTGCTGGCCGAAATCGTCGTTGTATTCATGGTTGCCTTTATTCCCGGCATAACTCTCTTCATTCCCCGTCTGTTGGGAATGGTGCAATAACGGGGCTGTTTCATGCAATTGACGGATTCTGTCTACTGGGTCGGCAGCGGCGAATGCGGTCTTTCCCATTACAAGGACTGCCACTGTTACCTTGTCGGCTCCGAAGGGGATTTCGCCCTCATCGATACCGGCTGCGGCATCGACACCCGCGAACTGGAAGCGAATATCAGCCGGGTGACGCCGCTCACAAGCGTGCGCCGTATTTTCCTCACCCACGGCCATGCGGATCACAGCGGCGGGGCGGCGCGGCTGGCGGCTGTAACCGGCGCGGAACTCTACGCCTCGGCCCCGGAAAAAAAGCTGGTGGAAGAAGGCGACGAATGGGCCCTGGGGCTGACGCTCGCCAAGCGCAAAGGCGCGTATCCGCAGGAATACCGGTACACAACGGCGCGGGTGCACCATAGCGTCGCGCACAGGGATGTGTTCCATATCGGGCAGCTTGCCCTCACGGCGCTCATAGTGCCCGGCCACAGTCCGGCCGGGGTGTGTTACCTTTTGCATTCGCCTTCCGGGACAGCGCTTTTTCCGGGCGATACCGTTTTCCTGCACGGCTATGTCAGTGTTATCAACTGCCCCGGCTGCGAGCTTTCAGCTTACCGGGAAAATATCAGCACCCTGCACGGCCTCGGCGTGGATGCGCTCTTCCCCGGACACGGAACCTGGACCGTGCGGGACGGGCAAAAGCATCTGGATACCGCCATCGAACACTTTTCCACCTCAGCCCTTCCGCTGATGCGCTGAAGGAAAACCGGGAGACCATAATGACCGTCACCATAGGCGTTATCGGCAGTGGGAATTTCGGCAGACAGCTGATCAAGGCCTTTCACGAAACCGGCCTGTGCCGGATCAAGGGCATAGCGGCGCGCACGCCTTCAAAACACCGGGATATGACGGAAAAATACGGCGCTGTCATCACGGACAATTATACGGAACTGCTGCGCGATAACAGTATAGACGCCATATCCGTCTGCGGTCCGTTGGAATTACAGGCGGCGATGGTGGAAGAAGCGCTGGCCGCAGGGAAGCACGTGCTCATGGAAAAACCGCTGGCGGCGACCATGGATGATGCCCTGCGCATCAAGGCCGCGGCGGACGCTTCCGACAAGCTGGCCATGGTCGGCTTTATCGAGCGCTTCAATCCGGCCCTGCTCCGCATCAAGGCGCTGCTCCGGCAGGACCATCTGGGCAAGGTCTTCCGCCTTTCCATCAAGCGCGGCTCCCGCCTTTCCGAACGCACCCCCTGGATGTGGGAAGTCGGCATGTACGTGCACATACTGGGGCATAATATTGATATCCTGCGCTGGTTTCTGGATGACGAAGTGGAACATGTCTACTCCGAAAGCGATGGGTTCATGCGCCCGAACCGGAAAGAAACCGACAATATCTGCTGCATGCTGCGCTTCCGGAACGGCGCCATCGCCGTGATGGAAGATTCCTGGACCCTCTCGCCCAAAATGCCCATGGAAGAAAACGATTGCCGCCTCGACCTGATCGGGGAAAAGGGCAACCTCAGCACGAACATGCTGAGCCAGATGACCTCCCTGTGCTGCGAGGACAAGGGCTGGTTTTACCCCAGCGTCCTGCGCTGGCCCGGCGGGCTGGATGAGGACGGTGGGGTCGTTTCCTACGCCCTGAAAGACGAATGCGCTTACTTCCTGCGTGCCGTGCGCGACCGGAAACTGCCGCCGCTCTCCTCCGTGGGCAGCGCCCTTGAAAATCTGCGGGTGGCCATGGCCTGCCGGAAATCATCCGAAGAAGGACGGCGCGTTCATATGTCCGAAATAGAAGGAGCGGGGCATGTATAAGCTGCACCATGTCGGCATTGTGGTCGACGATCTGGAAAAAAGCGTGGATTTTTACACCCGCATGCTGGGTTTCCGTGTTGTGGCCCGGGACGAGAACCCGGTGAAAAAGGCCCGCGCCGCCATGATCAAGGGACAGGATATGATGATCGAGCTGATCCAGTACGCGGAAAAGCTGTACGACGATATCCCCGTCAATCACGTGGCCTTTGCCGTCCCTGATGTGGAAGAAGCCGCCGCCGCGTTCGCGCAGGCCGGGTACGACATGATGGATACAACCCCGCGTATCATCTTTCAGGGGCGCAGCAAGATCATGTTCGCTTTCGGCCCGGACCGGGAACGCATCGAACTGCACCAGCCTCTGGAAGAGCTGGAAGGAGAGCGGCCATGATCCGCATCATCCACGCCCGGGCGATTCTGCCCATGGACGGACATTCTCCGGTATTGGAAGATCACAGTCTTGTCTGTGAAAACGGCACCCTGCTCGATATCCTCCCCGCGCGGGAGGCCGAAGCCAAATACCCCGGCGCGGAGCACGAGGACTGGCCGGACGCCTTTGCCATGCCGGGCTTCATCGACGCCCACGTGCACCTTGCCTTCAGCGGCGGGGAAGATCCCCTCGGTGATATTCTGCGGGAAAAGGATCAGCCCGATCTGCGCACCCTGCGCATCCTGAAAAACTGCCGGGCCTCGCTGCTGGCCGGTGTGACCACCGTGCGGGACTGCGGCGCGGCCGGTAATGAAATATTCAGCGTGCGGGACGCCATACGGTCAGGTTTCCTGCCCGGCCCGGATATTGTGGCCTGCGGCAGACCCTTTACCGTCACCGGCGGGCATTGCTGGTTTTTGAATCAGGAAGTGGACGGGGAAGAGGCGATGCGCCAGCAGGCCCGCCAAACCCTGAAAGACGGCGCGGATTTTCTGAAAATCATGATTTCCGGCGGCAACATGACACCGGGGTCCGGTTCCGGCGTACTGCAATACTCTGCCGGGGAAGTCGGTGCGTGGGCGAAAGAAGCGGCCATGCGCGGAAAAATGACCGCCGCCCACGTCCACAGCATCGATTCCATTCGTGAAGCCACGGAGGCCGGCATATCCACACTGGAACACGTCAGTTTCATGAACCGTAACGGCGTGGCCGAATTCGTCCCGGAACTGGCGGAAGCCATGGCGAAAAACGGAACCATATTCTGCCCGGCTTTCAGCGCCAGCTACAGGACGGCGCTGGAAAATTTCCCCGAAGCGCGGCGTCCTTTCTGGAAAGCCTTCCGCGCAAGCCGTATGGCGATTACACGCAGTATTCTGGACAGCGGTGTGCCCATGGCCATGGGCACGGACGCGGGCTGCCACCTGACGCGCTTTGAGGATTTTGTGCTGAGCCTCGGTATTCTGAAAGAACATCTGGACCTTTCCCATGCGGCTATTCTCGCCTCCGCCACCCGCGTGGCCGCCGCGTGCTGCGGCATGGCGGACAGCAAGGGCAGTCTGGAAAAAGGCAAGGATGCCGACGTGGTGATGCTGAACGTCAACCCGCTGGAATCACTGCCCTCCCCGGAACAGGTCGTGGGCGTTTACACCCGTGGGCGTCTTGCCGTGCGTAACGGTTGCCTGACGGCATAGATTTGAGCAACACGCCGGGTATTTTCCGGCAAGGAGAGTCCATGAATGCGGAACTTGCCCGTGATAACGCTGTCCGGGCGCGCTGCGAGCTTGATATCCCCGCGCTGAAAGGAAAGATCTTTCTGAACACGGCGGATCAGGGACCGAAACCGGCCTGCGTGCACCAGACAATGCAGGCCATTGAAAACGATATTTTCCTGAACAGCCCCAGCCTGGTGGAAGTGTACGCCCGCCTGCACGGCGCGGTGGAAGAGGCGCGGGACAGTCTCGCGGAATTTTTCCGGGCAAAGCGGGAAGAAACCGTGTTCGTCCGGGGTATAGCCGATGCGCTGAACCTGCTGCTGCCCGGTCTGCCCCTTGGTCCGGGGGATGAAGTCATCACCACGGATCAGGAGAACCCCGCCGTCTTGCTGCCGCTTTTGCACGGCGCGGAAGAACGGGGCTACACGGTACGCTATCTGAAAATCGGCCCGGATACAGCAACGACCATGGAAGCCTTTACCGCGCTGCTGGGGCCGAAAACCCGTCTGGCGGTCATGAGCCATGTCAGCCACATCACCGGGTTCACCCTGCCCGTGCGCGCCATGTCTTCCGCCGCCCGGCAAAACGGCACCCTTACCATATGGGATGGCGCGCAATCGGCGGGGCAGATGGTACTGGAGTTCCCCGAACTGGATTGCGATGTGTATCTTGCCGCCGGGTACAAGTGGATGCTCGGCATGCACGGCACGTCCGTAATGCTGGCGCGGGAAGAGTTTCTGGAACGCATACGCCCTTCCGCCGTCGGCGTGGGGGCTGAGGCGCGCGTTAATTGCAACACCGGCGAATACACCCTGAAAAAAGGCGGCGGCAAGTTCGAGTTCGGCTCCCGCTACCTGCCGCCTTTCGCGGCGCTGGGCGCGGCAGCGCAGTACATGAATTCGTGGGGGATGGAGACGGTTTCCCGCCGGGTGGCTGCCTTACGGACCTTCTTTATCGACCGCTTGCGGAATATTCCCGGCCTCTGCCTGCTCTCCCCGGAAAATAACGCGGAAGGCAGCGGCATCGTTTCGTTTACCTTTGAAGATTTCGATGCGGCCCGCTTTGTGCGCGAAGCCTGGGAGCAGGAAAAAATAGTTATAAAAACCAGAACGCTGTGCCCGTATATGCCCAACTGGCCGACCGGACTTGGCGTGCGGGTTTCCCTGCACTTTTTCAATACAACGGAAGAGGCGCAGGCGCTTGCCGGGCGCATCGAACATTTCGCACGGGGGAAAAACATATGACGCATGAAGAACGACTGGCCGCGCTGGGGCTGGTGCTCCCTGAAATACCGGTTTCCGTCGCCAACTATCTGCCCTACCGCTTTGCGGGCAACCTTCTATACCTTTCCGGTCAGGGGCCCGTGGATGCGGCGGGAAACTATTCTCTGGGCAAGGTCGGGGGCAACGTATCCATTGAACAGGCTTACGCCGATGCGCGGCTGACCGGCATCAACCTGCTGGCCGTAGCCCGCAAGGCATTGGGGAGTCTGGACAGGGTGCGCGAGGTGGTGAAAGTGCTCGGCATGGTCAACGCCGTGCCGGAATTCACGCAACACCCCGCCGTGATGAACGGTTTTTCCGATCTCATGGTCGACGTCTTCGGCGAAGCCGGACGCCACGCCCGCTCGGCTGTCGGTATGGGATCGCTGCCCAACGGCATGACCGTGGAAGTGGAAGCCATTCTGCTTGTCGAATAATCCGTACGATACGCACCGTTTGCGGCGACGCAAGTGCGCGAAAGGCCCCCGGTTCCACTGAAACCGGGGGCCTTTGCATGGACATATGCGACGCTATGCCGCGAAAAGCTGCACCAGCCGGTCCGGGTCGGCTCCGAGTTCCCGTGTGAGGTAGTTTTCTACCCCGCCGTAGTTTTCTTCCATCTCGGCAAACGCGGCATCAAGGTATTCCCGCCGCACGGTGAAAAGATTCGCCTGCGCCGGGTCTTCCAGATACTGGCGGTATTTTTCTTTCAGGTATTCGGCGGAAAGCAGGTAATCATGGTACACAAGTTCCCTGTCCGCCCCCAGCGCGGTCAGCAGTAGTGCCGCGCCGAGTCCGGTCCTGTCCTTGCCCGCGGAACAGTGAAACAGCAGCGGCGATGAAGAGTCCTGCATAAGGATGCGGAAAAATTCCCGGTATTCACCCACGGCTTCACGCACCAGAGCGCGGTACAGCACCTGCATCATGAACACCTGATCGGCATCCGCAGGCAATTCCCGCAAGGCGGAAAGCGCGCCCGGCTGGATGGGCAGCGCGTAGACATCCGTTACCGTGGACGGCAGTTTATCCGGGGAGCGCAACCGTTCCGCATCTTCGCGAAAATCCACGACGGTGCGCAGGCCGCGCGTCGCCAGAGCCGTCAGATCATCCTGGGTCAGCGCGTCCAGATCGCCGGAACGAAACACCTTGCCCCGGGCAAAATGACGGCCGCCGCCAAGGGCGTAGCCGCCCATATCCCGTACATTATACGCCCCCGCCAGAGCGAGAAGGCGGGAAGAATCATCAACCATAGTATCCTCCGTCAGCTAAGCATCCGGGCAGTGTACGGGCAAGCGCCTGTCCGTGCAAGTGCACAGCCGTAAAATCACCCTTTACGAAGCGGCGGCACGGGGATATGAAAAAGCCTGCGGCAAACGAGCCGCGCCAAACCGCTGCCGTAGCAGCTAAAGTGAGAGTCATGTGATGTGTGACAGGAGCGCTTCCCGCAAAAAAGCCATCGCCAGGATCGGCACGACACGCCCGCTCGCCATGGGCATAGATTATCGGCGCGAACCGCTGCAGGAGATATTCGGGACGCTTGTCTTTGACCAGTCGCAGATGGCGACGCGTTTGCCCAAAGACGTGTTTACGCGTCTGCAACGAACCATCCGCGAAGGACAACCCCTTGATCTCTCCGTCGCCGACGTCGTCGCCAACGCCATGAAGGAATGGGCCCTGGAAATGGGGGCCACCCACTATACCCACTGGTTCCAGCCCATGACCGGAACCACGGCGGAAAAACACGATTCGTTCATCTGGCCCACGGAAGACGGTAACGTCATTTGCGAATTTTCCGGCAAATCCCTGATCAAGGGAGAATCCGATGCCTCGTCCTTCCCGTCCGGCGGCATCCGTTCCACCTTTGAAGCGCGCGGGTACACCGCGTGGGATCCGCGTTCGCCGGTGTTCATCCAGGAAAGCCATAACGGCAGAACGCTCTGCATCCCCACCGCGTTCTGCTCCTACACGGGCGAATGTCTGGACAGAAAAACCCCCCTGCTCCGTTCCGCCGAAGCGCTCTCAACGCACGCCCTGCGCATCCTGCGCCTTTTCGGCGACAGTGACAGCACGCAGGTTTACGCCACGCTCGGCGCGGAACAGGAATATTTCCTCGTCGACCGCCAGTTTTACCTCCAGCGTCCCGACCTGGCCAACACGGGCCGCACCCTTTTCGGTGCCAAGCCTCCCAAGGGGCAGGAACTGGAAGATCACTATTACGGCTCCATCCGGGGGCGCGTACTCGCGTTCATGATGGATCTTGAAAAACGCCTGTACAAACTCGGTATTCCCGTAAAAACGCGGCATAACGAAGCCGCGCCCGCCCAGTTCGAGCTGGCCCAGGTCTTTGAAAACTGCAACATCGCGACAGACCACAACATGCTGACCATGGAAACCCTGCGCGGCTGCGCCAGAGACCACGGTCTGATCTGTCTGCTGCACGAAAAACCGTTCAAGGGCATCAACGGTAGCGGCAAGCACAACAACTGGTCCCTGTCCGATTCCAAGGGCAACAACTTGCTGGATCCCGGCGAAACGCCCCTTGAGAACGCCCAGTTTCTGGTATTTCTCGCCGCCGTCATCCGCGCGGTGCACCGCCATGGCGGCATGTTGCGCCTCGGTACGGTAGGTGCGGGGAACGACCACCGTCTGGGCGGCTTTGAAGCGCCTCCCGCCATTTTTTCCATCTACCTCGGCGACCTGCTCACCGAAGTGATGGACAGCATCATTTCAGGCACCAAAGGCAAAAAGAAATCCGGCGGGGAAATGCGTATCGGCGTTTCCGCCCTGCCTCCCCTGCCCCGGGATGCCACCGACCGGAACAGAACATCGCCCGTTGCCTTTACCGGGAACAAGTTCGAATTCCGGGCCGTGGGTTCTTCGCAATCCACCGCGCCCATGGTGTTTTTGATCAACACCGCCGTGGCCGCCGCGCTGGATCACTTTGCCACGGAAATCGAAACAGCCATGGCAAAAGGTTCCACTCTGGATCAGGCGGTGCAGGTGCTGCTGCAAAAGGAATTCTCCAAGCACAAGCCCGTCATTTTCAACGGAGACAACTACTCCGCTGCCTGGCCCATTGAAGCGGAAAAGCGCGGGCTCATCAACTACCGCGACAGTGTGACAGCTATCGAACACTTTACGGATCTCGATACCATAAGCGTGCTGGAACAGTATCATGTGCTCTCCACCCGCGAAGTGCATTCCCGTTCCGAAATCCTGCTCGAAGGCTACGCCCACAACGTGGAAATAGAAGGTCAGGTCGCGCTGGATATGGCCAGAACCGTGCTCCTGCCCGCCGTCTTCACCTGGCAGCGGGATCTGGCGGAAACCGTTCTGCGAATTGAAGCCGCGCTCGGCAAAACAGATGCAGCGCCCCAGAAAAAACTGCTGCAAACCGTGTCCGGACTGACGCGGGAATTCATGGCCTCCATTGAAAGTCTGGAAAAAGCCCTTGAAAAAACACGCGCCACCAACGGGGACGCAAAAAAGCGCGCCCGTTCCTGCCGCGATAACATCGTACCGGCCATGGACGTTTGCCGCGAATCGGCCGACGCTCTGGAACTTCTGGTGGATGACGCCCTGTGGCCCGTGCCCAAGTACAGGGAGATGCTCTGGCTCTATTAGGCCCTAGACGCGCTTCGGCTCCGGGCCGGAACCGTCACATTCCGATAAAAGCAGCCCCTTTCCTTACTGTGAAAGCAAGGAAAGGGGCTGTATGCTTTTTCTGCGGGGCTGAGCCCGCAGCGCGGGAAAGGCCCCTTTCCCTCCGGCGGCGGGGAGCATTCGGCCTGAACGCCTCTGGCACGCCGCGCCCTTCCGGCCCCCTTCCGACCTTGACCGTTTCATTCCTCAGGGGGTATTATATTCCCGGATTAGCATGCGCGAGCATGCTTTTGGGCAATCTTAACGAAGGTTTACATATGACGCATCACGCATGCGCCGCCGCCCCGTCCCACGAAGACGGGCAAAAACGCGCTCTGGTACTGGGCGGCGATGGCGGCCTCCTCGGTCAGGCTCTGGTCCGGGTACTGGAACAGGCCGGATACACCGTCCGTACCACCGGCCGGAACGACTTCGGCCCCTGCGATACGGAAGCCATGACAGAGCTTCTGGATGCGGCACAGCCTCATCTGCTCTTCAATACCGTGGCCTATACGCAGGTTGACCAGGCGGAAGACGACGAGGATAAAGCCTTTGAAGTCAACCGCTTTCTCCCTGCCGCGCTGGGCCGCCTTGTGGCGCCGCGCCCTCTGCACTTTACGCACTTCTCCACCGATTTCGTTTTTGACGGCAAAAAGGAAACGCCCTACAGCGAAGAAGACGAGCCCGCCCCTCTCAGCGTATACGGCAAAAGCAAGCTGGCCGGGGAACAGGCGCTCCTGCAACTGGAACTGCCCAATTGCTGCATCGTGCGTTCAGCCTGGCTTTTCGGACCGGGCAAAAAGAATTTTGTCAAAACCATCCTTGATCTCTGCTCCGAACGGCAGAGCGTCAACGTCGTCTACGACCAGACAGGCTCCCCCACCTACACCATGGACCTTGCGGCAGCGTCCCTGAAACTGGCCGAGGCCGGTGCGGCAGGCGTATTCCATGTCGTGAATTCCGGGTCCGCCAACTGGTGCGAATTCGCCGCCGAAGCCGTGCGTCTCGCCCAGCTTGAGTGCGGCGTCAACCCCATCCCCTCTTCCGAGTACCCGCAAAAGGCGAAACGTCCGGCGTACACAGTCCTTGATACCGCCAAGCTGACCCGGGTAACCGGCATCACGCCCCGCCCCTGGCCCAAAGCGTTGGCGGATTACGTGTTCTCTGAATTCGCGGACGATTAGGATCTGCTCACATCAGGAGAGTATCCGGCGACAGCGCACGCCGTCTCTCATCTTGCGCGTTGGACGGGGGCGGGGTATGGTATGGGGATGAACAACGCACCTCTTCTCTGGATCAGCGCCGGCGAGCTTTCCGGTGACATGCACGCGGCAAAGCTGGCCTCGGCCATTCTCAAGCAGAACCCCGATGTCCGGTTCGCGGGCATAGGCGGCCCCCATTTACGCAATATGAACAGCTTTACCTCGTACTTCAAGGTCGAGGAGCTTTCGGTCATGGGGATAGGCGAAGTGCTGATGCAGTTGCCGGGCATCCTGAAACTGCTCGGACGCGTGCGGGAAAAGCTGGCGGAACTCAGACCGGCCGCGCTGATCGTGGTGGACGCGCCCTCCTTCAATTTCCGGGTGATCAAGATGGCGCGGGAGCTGGATATTCCCGTGTATTACTACATCAGCCCCAAAATCTGGGCCTGGAAACAGAAGCGGGCGTTGTTCCTGAAAAAGAACGTGCGCCGTCTGATCAGTATCTTGCCGTTTGAGCAAGATTTCTACAAACGCTTTGATATGGAAATATCCTACGTGGGCAATCCGCTGGTGGATATGATCGACTGGCCCCGCATGGAAGGCATCAGCCCGACCCCCGGCAGAATCGGCATTTTGCCGGGCAGCAGGAAAAAAGAAATTTCCTCGCTGATGCCGGAATTCGGCAAGGCCGCCGCCCTCATGCTGCGCGAACGGCCGGATCTGAAATTTACCTGCGCCGTGGCGCCGGGCGTGGACAAAGACTGGTTGCGTTCCTTCTGGCCCGGTGAGGGCGACGCGGGCGGCGCCCCGCTGGAACTGATTCCCCCGGACGACCGTTACGCGTTCATGCGCGGCTGCGAGATGCTGATGGCGGCATCCGGCACCGTGACGCTGGAAGCGGCCCTGCTCGGCACGCCCACCATTGTGGCCTACAAGGTATCCCCGCTGACCTGGTTTATCGGCAAGCGGCTGATACGCGTTCCCTATCTCAGCCTGTCCAACCTTATTCTCGGCCGGGAACTGTTCCCGGAACTGTTGCAGGAAGAAAGTTCCGGGGAAAATCTGGCGGCGCGGGCGCTGGCCTGGCTGACGCCGGATGCCGAAGGAAAAAGCCCGCTGCAAGCGGTGCGCGAAGAACTGAAACCGCTCCGGCGCATCATGGGTGAAGCCGGACGCGGCGCGGGCGAAGGCGGCGGTTCGACCGACCTTGCCGCCTCGGTCATTCTGGAAGACATGCGCGCCATGGGATTGAACGGCTGATACGCACGGCCGGATAGCGGACGCCACGGGAGATCGTGGCGATGCAGGTGACGCGCTTCGGCATGGTCAGCGCGGGCGTATCCGGCGCACGCCGCCGCAGCGCACTTCCCGGCAGGCTGGTAATTCCGCCGCACCGGCAGACAGAGTTACTTTCAATGACAAGACCGCCCTGATGCTTTCCGCGTCCGGGCCGATATACATGTATGGAGAACACATGACAGACACGAACTTCCGTTGCGGCTGGGTGGCCATCATGGGCCCGCCCAACGCGGGAAAATCAACCCTGCTTAACGCCTTCCTGGGCCAGAAGGTGGCTATTGTCACGCCCAAAGCCCAGACGACCCGCAACCAGATCACGGGCATCCTGACGGACAAGGAAGCCCAGGTTATTTTCATGGATACGCCGGGCATCGGGCATCAGGGCGCACAAGGCCGGGGCAAGATGAACCGCGTGCTGACCCAGACGGCATGGCAGGCCGTTGAAAGCGCGGACGTGGTGATGGTCATGCTCGACGCGGATCTGTACGTCCGCCGTCCCGAATTTCTGGAAAACGATATCAAGCCGATTTCCAAAGCCATTCAGGCCGAGGAACGCCCGGTGTTCGTGCTGCTGAACAAGGTGGACCTGATCGGGGACAAATCCAAGGTGCTGCCCCTGCTGCAAGGCCTGCACGAAACCTGGCCGAAAGCGGAAATATTCCCCATTTCCGCCCTGAACGAGGACGGGTTGCAGGGACTGATGGCTTCCATCAAATCCGCCCTGCCCGAAGCGCCCGCCCAATTCCCGGAAGACCAGCTTTCAACGCTGACCGTGCGCTTCATGACCACGGAAATCATACGCGAAAAGCTGTTCCTCGCGCTGCGGCAGGAAGTGCCCTACGCCACAGCCGTGGATATCGAGAATTGGGAAGAAGACACGGAACGCGGGCTGACCATCATCCACGCCGTCATTTATGTGGCGCGCTCCTCCCAGAAAGCCATTGTCATCGGCAAGGGCGGCGCGAACCTCAAAAACGTGGGGCAGTCGGCACGCAAGGAAATAGCGGATGTTCTGGAGACCAAGGTACACCTTGAGCTCTGGGTCAAAGTGCGTGAAGACTGGCCGGAAGACCTGGGTTTTCTGCACACCATCGGCCTTGGCGCGGAATAGAACGTACCCGCCGGAACGGCCCATGCCGTTCCGGCTTTTTTACAGAGACAGGAGAAGGGCCTATGCCTTCTTTTCTTGCAGAAAAGGAATCCGCCGCCCTGCGGGAGCGGCTTTCCGGCGTTTTGCAGCGGATTGCCGATGCGGCGGAACGGTCCGGGCGTTCCCCGGAAAGCGTGACCCTTGTCTGCATCGCCAAAAAGCACAGCCCGGAAGTTGTCGCGGAACTGGCCACCCTCTGGCCGGGACCGGGGCCGCTCATAATCGGTGAAAACTACTTGCAGGAAGGGCTGGAAAAGCAGACCGCCGTGCGGGCGTTCCTGCGCGCTCCGGCAAGCAAACTGCCGCTCTGGCATTTTACCGGCCACCTGCAAAGCCGCAAGGCCAGAGATATTCCGGAAAACTTCGCCCTGCTCCACACGCTTGATTCGGAAAAACTGGCATCCGCCTTGCAAAAGCAACTGCGCTTGCTGGGAGATATCCCCCCACTGCCCGTGCTGATACAGGTCAACGTGGGGCGCGAGCCGCAAAAAAGCGGCGTGCTGCCGGAAGACGCGGAAGCGCTGGCAAAGGTGGTCACCACCATGCCGGAACTGGCGCTCAAAGGCTTTATGTGCATCCCCCCGCTGGACGGAGAAGTGGAAGACAGCCGTCGGCATTTCGCGGCGCTGCGGACGCTGCGGGATACGATAGCGGCCAGTCTGGGAATAGATGTGCCGGAACTTTCCATGGGCATGTCGCATGATCTGGAAGCGGCCATTGAAGAAGGCGCGACCATGGTTCGCGTGGGAACGGACATATTCGGAACACGGGCCTGAACCGCCTGCATCGGAACGCGGGCCTAGCCCGTCTGCATGGGAACGCGGGCCTAGCCGTCTGCATGGGAACGCGGGCCTTGCCCGCCTGCAATGGTTCACGACAGCGCTTTGACGATACATCCTCGCAGAACGGAGAGCCGGGGCGGCCCGTCTCCCGCAGCGCATAAGGAAGCGGTATGGATCTCGCAACAATACTTGGTATAGCTATTTCCTTCGGCCTGGTCATCATGGCCATGCTTCTTGGCGGTTCCCCGGTTATCTTCGTGGACGTACCCTCCATGCTCATCGTGCTCGGCGGCACCGTCGGCGCAACCCTGACGCACTACCCGCTCCCCGTGGTGCTGGGTCTGGGCAAAATCATCCGCAAAACCCTGATCGCCAAGACCACTTCCAGCCAGCTCATCATCGACCAGTTCATGGATTACGCCAACCGCGCCCGCCGCGAAGGCATCCTCGCCCTGGAACCCGTTATCAAGAGCATGGATAACGCCTATGTGCAAAAAGGTATGCAGCTTACCGTGGACGGCCTTGAACCCGAAGCCATCCAGTCCATCATGGAAACGGAAATCAGCAATACCGAAGGCCGCCACGGCAACGGCGTGGATCTGCTGAACGCGCTGGCCTCCTACGCCCCGGCCCTGGGCATGATCGGGACAGTTATCGGTCTGGTGCAGATGCTGCAATCCATGGAAGACCCCAGCTCCATCGGCCCCGCCATGGCCGTCGCGCTGATCACGACTTTTTACGGCGCGGTACTCGCCAACCTTGTGTTCATTCCGCTTGCCGGGAAGTTGAAAAAACGGTCGGCGGACGAAATCCAGATCATGGAAATGCAGATGGAAGGCGTGCTCGGCATCGCACGCGGGGAAAACCCGCGCATCATCGCGGAAAAGCTTTCCAGCTTCCAGCCGCCCAAGGAACGCAAACAGCAGTAAGGAATCTTTCGGAATCACCGCAAAGGACGCAGCATGGCCAGGGAAAAGAAAGAAGAAGAACCAGCGGGAACCCCGGCATGGATGGTCACGTTTTCTGACCTCATGACGCTTCTGCTGACCTTTTTCGTGCTTCTGCTGTCCATGGCCGTCATTGACGAACGCAGAAAGCTGATAACGCTCAATTCCGTTTCCAGCGCCTTTGGCCTGGGGCCAACCCAGTCCAACCCGCGTTCTCCTGAAAATATCCGGCGCGATGTCGAACCCGGCGCGATGATGGAAGACGATATGGAAATGATCAAGGACAAGATCTGGGACGATCAGAATCAGGATCTGAATTTTCAGGAAAACCGTTACGTCCAGATTTTGTCCATCGATAGCGAAGTGCTGTTCGCGCCCGGAGAAACCCAGCTGAAGGAAGAAGGCAAGGCGCTGCTTCGTAAATTCTCCCCCGTGCTGGTGAACATCAAATACCCCCTGCTTGTCGCGGGCCACAGCGCCACCCGACGCGATGAAGAAGGCGGCCGCTACGAAGTCAGCTTTGATACATCCCGGATCGACTCCACCTGGTCCCTTTCTCTGGCCCGCTCGGTGGCCGTATACCGTCTGCTTGCTGAAGAAGGCGTGCCCACCTCTCACCTTTCCATTGAAGCTTTCGGGCAGTTCCGCCCCCGCTACTCGGATGCGACAGCCGAAGGACGCCGCAAAAACAGACGGGTGGATCTTGTGCTGGATAAACGGAACACCCCTTTCACGCCCGGGCTCCAGCGTTTCGCGGAACCGCCCATCCCGCGTGATACCTTCATGTTCAGGGATTTCCGTTTCGATCTGAACAACAGACCGCAGCCCCGGCGCATAGCGCCCGGCGGCGACAACACCGGACGCTTCGGATCCTGACATGGCACGCAAGAAGAAAAAATCGGGCGGCGGCGGCGCTTCTGACGCATGGATGGTCACCTTTTCGGACCTGATGACCCTGCTGCTCACCTTTTTCGTGCTTCTGCTCAGCATGTCGTCCATGGACCGTACCTCGCTGACCATCATCAGCGCGTCCGTCAGCAATATTTCCCTGCTGGACCACGCCGGACGCGGGCGCGTTCCCGACCGTATCCAGATGGTCATGGACGCCATCGAGGAACCGCGCAGCCTGCTGGAGAAACTGGACCGCATCAAAGATTTGCTCTTCCCGCACGATATCTTGCCACCGGAACTTTCACACAGTACACTGGAAGAGAACCTGATGGTGCTTTCCGACGCGCAGGGGATAGTCATTGTTTTGACAGATGAACTGCTGTTCCCGAAAGGCCAGGGAGAACTCGCACCCGCCGGAAGAAAGCTGCTGGACGCCATATCGCCGTTTCTCATGTACACCACGGCGGACGTCACCATCAGCGGGCATACGGATAACGCCGTCCCGTCGGGGATTGACCCGTACGCCCTGTCCGGGTTACGAGCCTTGTCCGTTTTGGAATACTTCCTGCAACAGAAGCTTCGCGCCTCCCGCTTCTCCATCGGAGCCTACGGGGCGGACCGCCCCCTTGTGACCGGCGATACCCCGCAGGCACAGACAAAGAACAGGCGTGTGGAGATTCTGGTCAAGACGTCGCAATACGTGGGCCGCTATCCGTAGCCCCGCGCAGTATAAGGAGAATGACAATGGCTGAAGACGACGACCAGCAACCGAAAAAAAAGAGCAAACTCAAGCTTATTTTGCTGCTTTTCTTTGTCCTCCTCCTTCTGGGCGGCGGCGGGGCCTGGTATTACTTTTTCTCGGGCCTGCCCGGCAGCCGTGCGGCAGCCGCGCCCGAAGCGACCGGGGAAACCCGCACCATACCGCAGGAAGAGCCCAAAGACCTTACCACCACCGTATTGCCCACGTTTCTGGTCAACCTGGCCGATCCGCTGGGCCGCCGCTACATCAAGCTGACCCTTGAAGTGGAAGTGGTGAACAAGGAAGTGATTCTCGAAATCGAAAAGCAGATGCCGAAAATCCGTGACGGCGTCATCATGCTGCTTTCCAGTAAATCCTACGCGGATCTGATGCCCACGGAAAGCAAGATCGTGCTCAAGGACGAACTCGTCGGGCGCATCAACCAGGCTCTGGGCGGCCCGAAAGTCACCCGGATATTCTTTACGGATCTTGTGATCCAGTAGGCGGCATTCCAGCGGCCACTCTGCTGCCGGATAGCGCACACGCGTGAAGTAACAACGCTTTATTTGCCCGGAGGGGAAGATGTCGGACGAAAAAGAACTAGATCAGGACGCCCTGGCAGCGGAATGGGCTGCGGCGCTTGAGGAGCAGGAAGACGATTCGGCTCCGGCGGGCGGCGGGCAAAGCGAAGACGAGCGCCTCGCTGACGAATGGGCCGCCGCGCTGGCCGCCGACGAGCAGAACGCCGTCAAAAAGGAAAAAGAACAAAGCAGTCTCGCAGCGCAAGCCAAAACTGCCGATTTCAAGGATCTGACCGAGGATGCCAAAGCGCCGCGCGTGGATTCCGGCAGGCGGGAACTGGACTTCATTCTGGATATCCCGCTGGACGTTTCGGCGGAACTGGGCCGCACGCGCCTGCTCATTAACGAACTGCTGCAACTCGGACAAGGTTCCGTCGTGGAACTGGACAAGCTGGCCGGTGAACCGCTGGAAGTCTATGTCAACGGCAAGCTGGTGGCTCGCGGCGAAGCCGTGGTCATCAACGAAAAATTCGGTGTCCGCCTGACGGATATCATCAGCCCCATCGAACGGGTCAAACAGCTGGGGTAAGTAATGAGCGCGCCTGACACCGCCGTTTCCGCAACGCCGCTAGCTTCGTCCGCCTCCCCGGCGGCCGCGTCGGGCGTTCCCGCGCCTGTGGATGTCGCCGGAAGCCTTCCGGCGTCCGGCGGAGCGCCCGAAGCGGGCGGTGCTTTGGCCGACAGCGCATCCGGGGCGCTGGGCCAGGGTTTTGACGCCATAGGAAGCGCCGGGAGCGTGTTTTCCTGGGGCGGATACTTTCAGGCCATCGCTTTTCTGTTTGTTCTCATCGGTATTTTGTGGCTCGCGCTATGGTACCTCAAACGGCGCGGCGGGATTCAAAAACTCGGCATCATGCCGCGCGATATGAGCATTGAAAGCCGTCTTGCCCTGGGGCCAAAGAAATATCTCGTCGTGGTACGCTTCTTGAATAAACGTTTACTGCTGGGCGTCAGCGACCAGCAGATAACCTTGCTCACGGAGCTAGCCGACGATGACAGCGAACCAGAAAACACAGCAGCCGCAACGCATAACGCGTCGTCTTTCCGGGACGCCCTGCGCGCAGCCGAGGAAGACGCGGAGCCCTAGCGCGGCGTCAATATTCCAACGCTCTTCCATCTTCTCTCCCACCTATTGCATCAAACTTCTCTCGCTCGTCATTCCGGCCGCCCTCGCCTTCACGGTCTGCATGATCATACCGCAGATCGCCTCCGCCGCGCAGAACATGGTGATGCCGGATTTCCAGCTCACCCTGGCAGGCGGCAGTTCCGAACCGGAAAAAATCTCGCTGGCGCTTGAAATTCTTTTCATGCTCACGGTGCTGTCGCTGGCTCCGGCCATCATGCTCACCGTGACCAGCTTCACCCGCATCATCATCGTGTTCCACTTCATCCGCCAGGCTCTCGGCGTACAGCAACTGCCGCCCAACCAGGTGCTGGCCAGCCTCGCCATTTTTATGACGGTGGCTATCATGCTGCCCGTGGGCAAAGAAATTAACAACACCGCGCTCCAGCCCTACCTCAACGAAGAAATCGGGTTTACCGAAGCCTTGCAGAACGCCGAACAGCCGCTTCGCGGCTTTCTCTTCAAGCACACGCGCGAAAAGGATCTTTCGATCTTTTACTCCATCACCAAGATGGAACGCCCCCGCACCAAGGATGATGTGCCCACGGTTTCCCTGGCGGCGGCCTTTGTCATCTCCGAACTCAAGACAGCCTTCATCATCGGCTTCCTGATCTATATTCCCTTTCTCATTCTGGATATGGTCGTTTCGAGCATCCTGCTTGCCATGGGCATGATGATGCTCCCGCCCATGATGGTATCAACGCCCTTCAAGCTCCTGCTCTTCGTCATGGTGGACGGATGGGGCCTTCTGGTAGCTTCCCTCGTCAACAGCTTTGCATAGGAGAGAGATCATGACCCCTGAATTCGTTATCGGCTTTGCCCGCCAGGCTATCGAGCTTACCCTGATGATCTCCCTGCCCATGCTGCTGGTGGGCCTCGGCGTCGGCCTGACGGTCAGTATTTTTCAGGCCGCCACCCAGATTCAGGAAATGACGCTGACCTTCATCCCCAAAATCGTTTCCATCTTCCTGGCCTTGCTGATCGCTTTCCCCTGGATCATGGACAAACTCCTGACCTTTACCCGGGAAATTTTCCTGAAGTTCCCCCAGTATATCGGCATCTGAGATAGCTTCGCCGTCTCTCCGCAAAAAAAAATGAAACGGCGCGTGGTGTTAGCCACGCGCCGTTTTCTGTCCACTGCGAAACAGCCCCTATCGGGGAATGCCGGAAAAACTCTCGTAATTCTGCTGGGTGCGGTACATATGCTGCGTCAGCCGCCCGCAGGCCGCATCGAGTTTTTCTTCATGAATATTTTCAATAATATACTGATGGTCAACAAGCGATAGCCGGACATCATCAAGCGTATAGTCATCGGAGCTGAAGGTCAGACGCCACAGAACCTGGGTCTTGATGGAAATGGCGCTGTACGCCGCGTTGAGGAACTGGTTATCCGCAAAGTCGAAGAAGGAAAAATGAAAGGCCCTGTCCAGTTTGAAATAGGGCGCGATTTTTCCTTCCTCATATATTTTGAGCGTCTGCTTCATGTTTTCGCCAAGATAGCGGAGAAGGCGCCCCCTGTTCTGGCGGACGGCTTCGCGCAGGGCGAAGGTTTCCAGCACGTTCCGCACGCCCAGCAGGGCCTGGACGAGTTCATCGGTAAACGTGAAAATGAATGTGCCCTGGCGCGGCCGCACCTGCACAAGCCCTTCGCGCTGCAAATGCTGCAACGCTTCGTGCACGGGCGTCTTGCTCATGCCGAAACGTTTTGCCAGTTCGGATTCCGTCACACGTTGCCCAAGGTCAAGGTCCCCCTGCACAATCAGCTTGCGTATCTCCGCTTCGGCGATGTCTACCAGCGATTTCGGTAGCCCGTCCAAAAAAACACCTCGTATATGTTTGACTGTGTTCCGGTACGAACCCGGCAAGAATGCGGCTCTGGCAGGCAAAAAGCCGTACGTGAAGAAAGTCCCCACACAGCAATCGACCACACAGAGACGCCACTGAAATATTACGCCCCCCTGATATATCATAAGAGCCAGAAAAGCTCAAAGATTTTGTCTTGAATTTCAGACCTTGGACGGGAATGTCACATTGTACGACAGACGAACAGGTCGTGAAATATCACGAAACATGTAAAAAGATTGAATATTTATGATTGACGCTAAAACTTTTATTGACGTAGATACTAGTTCACAGGGAAGGTTTTGTCATAAACGCGCACCTTCCACGAGCTTCGCTAATCCCGGGGCGGCTGAATAACGAGACTCACGAGAGCGCGGCGGCACAGCCCGCCGAACAGCCTGGACCCCTGATTATAGATGTGAACTGGCTTTTATGACCATGCGGTTATGAAGCTTTATGGTGTAACATCCAACCCAGGAGACCGGACCATGTCCAAAAAATTGTTCTCAGTGTTCGTCGCGCTTTGCTGCATGACCATGCTTGCCGTGGGCAGCGCCCAGGCCGCCAAAAAGATCATCATGAAGGTCAACGCGCCCAACAACCCCAAGGCGTTCGGCGACCAGCCCCAGGTTATTCAGACCCTGGAATTCAAGCGCATCATGGAAGAAAAGTTCCCCGGTCAGGTGGAAGTGCGCCTGTACTGGGATGAACAGCTTGCCAAAACCTATGACGGCGCGCTGAACAACCTGCAGAACAACGTCATGCATCTGCAGTTCTATCCCCTGACCTCCATGGCCGAATACACCAAGGCCGGGATTCCTTTCACCAACCTGTTCCTGGTCCCCTATCCCCACGTGCAGATCATCTACGACGCCTTTGACGGCGAAGTGGGTCAAATGGTCATCGAGCGCATCGTGAAAGAAGCCCGCGTCCGCCCCGTGGCGTTCTGGGAAGTCGGCTTCCGTCACCTGATGAACAACAAGGGCCCCATCGAAGATCTTGACAGCCTCAAGGGCCTCAAGTTCCGCGTGCAGCCCAACCCCGTGCACCTGGCCTCCTTCCGCGCTCTGGGCACCAACCCCACCCCGATTCCCTGGGCCGAGCTCTTCACCGCGCTCCAGCAGGGCGTTGTTGACGGCACGGAAAACCCCTTTGAAAACATTAAGGTGGCCCGTCTGTACGAAGTGCAGAAGTACCTGACCCTTACCGGTCACGCGTTTGAAATGGGCGTGCAAGCCATGGGCGAAGACTTCTATCAGAGCCTTCCCGATGACGTGCGCGACTTCATGAACGCCACCCTGAAAGAACTCACCGCCAAGCACCGCGAAGGCATGCTGCACATGAACGTTGAAATGCTCCAGATGTTCAAGGACAAGGGCATGCAAGTCAACGAACTCAGCATTGAACAGCTTGCCAAGTTCCGCGAAGCCGTCAAGCCCGCCATCGAAGTTTCCCGCGAACAGGCCGGCGCTGAATACACCGACAAGTTCCTCGAGCTCATGGCCAAATACGAAGCTGACTACTTCGCCCGCACCAAGCAGTAATCCCGTATACACCGCCGGGGAGCGCATATGCGCTCCCCGGGTTTGAAGACCCTGTCGGGTCACACAACGCCGCTCAGCCTCTTTTCAGACTGGATTCTATTCGCACGCCCTGAAACCGGCAGACGGTCAGCTTGTTCTCACTCTTCCCACCGGAGGTATACATGAAACTGCTTCAATGGCTGGATGAGCATTTTGAAAGAAGCATCCTCATCTTTGTCACCACCGCCATGCTCGCCATGCTGGGCGCTGCGGTTTTTTCCCGTTACGTCATCAATATGTCTATCAGCTGGGCCGAAGAGCTTTCCATTTTCGGCATGGTCTACATGACCTATTTCGGCGCAAGCTACGCGGCGAAATACAGACGCCATATCCGCATCTCCATTTTCCGCGATATGTGTAATCAGAAAAACAGGTGCCTCATCGATATCCTGTGCAATATCGCCTTCATCATCTTTTTGCTCTTCCTGGTGTACGGTTCCTGGAAAATGACCGTTCTCGCCTATGAGACCGGCCAGAAAGCGTCCGCTTCCGGCTTCCCCCGCTTCCTCGCCATCGGCAGCCTGCCCGTCGCCTTCACGCTGACCATCGTCCGCCTGCTCGTCGACACCAAAAAACTGTGGAACGATTACACCATTCTCAGGGCCGGCGGCACGGTTGAAGAAACCGGTCCGGTTGTGACCATCAAGATGGATGTGGAGGACTAAAATGGACGCATTGGCTCTTGTTATTCTCTTTCTTGTTTTTATCGCCACGTCCCTGCCCGTCGCCATTGCCATCGGTCTGGCCGTGCTCAGCTTTTCCTTTCTGTTCCCCGATGATGTGGGCAACATTTCCTTCATCTTCCAGAACATGTATTCCGCGCTGAACAACTTCCCGTTGCTCGCGGTGCCCTTCTTCATGCTGGCCGGGTCCATCATGGAAACGGGCGGTCTTTCCAAGCGTCTGGTTAACGTCGCCAACCAGCTGGTGGGTAACAGAACCTCCGGCCTCGCGTACGTCACCATTATCGCCTGTATGTTCTTCGGCGCGATTTCCGGCTCCGCCCCCGCCACCGTGGCGGCTATTGGCGGCATCATGATGCCCGCCATGGTCAAGTACCGCTACTCCAAGGAATTCGCCGCGGGTCTCATGTCCTGCGCGGGCGGCCTCGGGATCATCATTCCCCCGTCCATTCCGCTGATCATCTACGGGGTGGCCACGTCCACCTCCATCGGCGATCTGTTCCTCGCGGGTATTTTCCCCGGTATCCTGGTGGGTGGCCTTCTGATGGTCGCCGCGTACTTCGTGGGTAAAGGCCGTGGCTATTCCGGCACCGGCGAAAAGTTTGAACTCAAGAAGTTCTGGGAAGCGTTCTGGGATGCAAAATGGGCGCTGGCCATGCCCGTCGTCATTCTCGGCGGCATCTACACCGGCGCGTTCACCCCGACGGAAGCCGCTGTTGTCGGTTGCCTGATGGGTCTGGTTGTCGGTCTTTTCATCTACAAGGAACTTACCATCAAAGATCTGGTGAGCATCATGGCCGATAACGGCGCGCTCGTGGGCGTGACCTTCCTGATGTTCGGCACCGCCACCTCCCTCGCCTTCCTGATCTCCATCACGGATCTGCCCAACCGCATTTCCGACATGATCGCCGCGATCACGTCCAACTACATTGTCGTTCTGATCATCATCAACGCGTTCCTGCTGGTGCTCGGCATGCTCATGGACCCGACCTCCGCCAACCTGGTGTTCTCGTCCCTGCTGCTCTCCATCGTGGAACCGCTGGGCGTCAACCCGGTGCACTTCGGTATCGTGGTCACCCTGAACCTGGCCATGGGCTTCGTTACCCCGCCCTTCGCCACCAACGTGTTCCTGACATCAACACTAACTGGGGTTCCAGTCCCGGCCATTGTCAAGGAAGCCTTACCATTCCTTGCGGCCATGTTCGTTGCTCTCGTTCTTATTACCTACGTCCCCCAGATCAGCATGTTCCCCATTATGCTGATGCGTG
>JAJDHY010000167.1 GCA_030266385.1 Desulfovibrio sp. OttesenSCG-928-I05 | reverse complement strand
AACCTGGGCTTTCGCCTGGTATTTATCCCCCCGGATTCTAGCCCCAAGGAGCCGGAGCCTTTCGTACAGCGTGAACCAGTAAAGACAGAGTCTGCAAAGACAGAAGTACGGATTTCTGGCCCCACACATACCAACAGTATCGGCATGGAGTTCGTACGCATCCCGCCGGGGTCGTTCATGATGGGCTTTAATGGTTCAGAATTCGATAGTGAGAAACCAGAGCATAAAGTGGTCATCAGTAAATCTTTTTATCTGGGCAAACATGAAGTCACACATGCCCAGTGGGCGGCTGTGATGGGTGATAATCCATCGGAATATGAATGTCAGAGCTGTCCTGTGGATACGGTGTCCTGGCATGATGCTCAAAAGTTTATCACACGGCTGAACACTAAAGAAGGCCACTCCCGCTACCGTCTGCCCACAGAAGCGGAGTGGGAATATGCAGCCAGAGCCGGGACACGCGGCCCCTACTTTTTTGGAAACGACCTGGAAGAACTCTCCGGCTATGCGTGGTACAATAAAAATTCTGACAAGCCTCGTCCGGTTGGGCAGAAACTCCCCAACCCTTGGGGATTGCATGATATGTACGGCAACGTCTGGGAATGGGTGCAGGACTTTTATAGTGACACATATTACGCCAACAGTCCGAGGTATGACCCTGAAGGGCCGTCAGATGGCTCGGAACATACGCTTCGTGGCGGCGCTTTCTGGTGTGAGCCCTCCCTGTGCAATTCCATGATACGATTTAATACAATGGGGCTGTTTAGCTCTGGTATAGGGTTTCGTTTAGCCATTTCTGTAGAGTAGACTGGCAAAACAAGCACCCCCGTTCCGCAAAGCATGGTCTTTGCACTATATCTATGGCGTTCAAACTCGTAACGTAAATCGGTTATAAGGCATGCGAAATAACACTTTCTTCTGAGCGCTGTGCCTTACCCTGAGGAGCCGGAGCCTTTCATACTGCGTGAGCCAGAACGCCCGTCAGCAAAATTTTCGGCAAGGCCCTCGCTGGATTTCACTCTGAACACTCGGGACAAATTAAAGGATACTGCATTGAAACACAGAAACTCGCAGGGATTCTGGAAATTGGCGTGCCTGGTATTGACCCTCGCATGCCTGTGGCTGTTATTTCAAAGCGGCCTTCTCCCCAAAACAGCAGAAACTGAAAAAGCGTCGGTTGTTCCCGCTCCCCAACAAGAAGTTGAGGAGTGGTTAACGATTAATCCCGCCAACGACAAAAAAGAGGTAGTAAACAGCGCCACGCCCAAAAGCTCTCCTGAAGCGGAACAGCCGTCAGCCACGTCAAATACATGGACACTGACGGGCAGCCTGTTCTCGGACGACAGCAAGACAGCAGCGCCAAAGGCAGCTGAGCCTGAAAAGACTGAGCCGAAGCGAGCAGAACCAGCCAAAACAGAACCTGCAAAGACAGAAGTACGAATTTCTGGCCCCACACATACCAACAGTATCGGCATGGAGTTCATACGCATTCCGGCGGGGTCGTTCATCATGGGCTTTAAAAATTCATTCTGGCATAATGATAGAGTAGAGCATAAAGTGGTCATCAGCAAATCTTTTTATCTGGGCAAGTATGAGGTCACGCAAACCCAGTGGGAGACAGTGATGGATGAAAATCCATCATACTATAAATGTCAGAACTGCCCTGTGGATACGGTGTCCTGGTATGATGCCCAGGAATTCATCACGCGGCTGAACACTAAAGAAGGACATTCCCGCTATCGCTTGCCCACAGAAGCAGAATGGGAATATGCAGCCAAAGCCGGGACACACGGCCTCTTCTTTTTTGGAAAAGACGAGGAAGAACTCTCCGGCTATGCGTGGTGCTATAGAAATTCTGAAAACCCCCGCCCGGTGGGAGGGAAATTCCCTAACCCTTGGGGATTGTATGATATGTACGGCAACGTTGCTGAATGGGTGCAGGACTTTCATAGTCCCACATACTACGCCGACAGTCCGAGGTACGACCCCGAAGGGCCATCAGGAGGCACGGATCGTGTATTTCGTGGCGGCGCTGTCGGAGGTGGTCCCATCATGTGCAATTCCACGGCACGAGGTTCAGTACGTGAAAGTTGGAGTGATAGAACAATAGGATTTCGTTTAGCCATTTCTGCAGAATAGACTGACAAA
>JAJDHY010000170.1 GCA_030266385.1 Desulfovibrio sp. OttesenSCG-928-I05 | reverse complement strand
AGACGCAGCCGGTTATCGATGGCCTGACGGGCGTAATCTTCCCCGCGCAGCACCTGAAGGTACCAGAAGCGCAGGGTGAAGAGGAAGAAAAGGAGCGCGACGCAGCCGTACAGCAACAGCAGGCCTTCTTTGGGCGCGTGGAACCCTTCCGGTTCATACTCCATTTTCGGCATGGCGGAATACCTTTTTACGCGTCAGGATGGCGATTCCCCACAGGGGAGGGATGATCAGGGCCTGGGCCAGGCTTTGCTCCAGCACCCGTTCAAGGGGAAAGGCCAGCTTTTGCAGCGTGGTGAGCGACAAAAGCACCACGATATTGAACAGCCCGAGGGCTCCGGACAAAAGTACCACGAAAAAAAGACTGTTGGTAACAAAAAACCAGCGGCCGCCCTGAAAGAGCAGGATCAGTCCGCCGTACCAGAGAATAGTGGCGCCAAAGGCCAGAGTGCCGGTACCTTCCTGAATGAGCACGCAGATAAGGGCTATCCATACCGTCTGCCGCCAGCGTTTTTCCTGCAACGAGATCAGCAGGCCCGGCAACAGGGCGTCTATGCCCGGAAAATGCAGTTGCATGCACACGGCCAGAACAAAATACAGGCTCCACCAGAGCGCGTTGCGCGCCGCATCGTTCCATCTGCCCGCGCGCTGGTATCGGGCGTAATCCGTCATCGCGACGCCCCGCGCGGAGCGCCCGGTGAGGGGGTGATGGGCCGGGTGCCCGCCGCGCCGGACGTACCGGACGTACCGGAGGGGCCGGAGGGACCGGGGGTACCGGGCGCGTCGGCTGCCGCTTCCGCATTTTCGGCTGCTGGCGTTTCTCCGGGAAGGGCCATCGGCTGGGTGGCGAAACGCTGTACGGGAGGCGTGAGCAATACCACTTCTTCCAGCTCATCCAGAGGAACGACGGGTTCCGCCTCGACAACCTGGAACAGGTTTTCGCTGGCCGCGCTGATGCGGGTTATGCGCGCTACGGGGATGCCTTTGGGAAATTCGCCGTCCATTCCTGATGTTATCAGGATGTCGCCGACGCTGAGGGGCGTGTTCTGGGCCACATAGCGCAGTTCCAGCGGGCTGCGTGATCCTGTTCCGGCAATAACGCCGGGGATGCGCCCTTCCTGGGTGACAACGGCGGCTCGAAAGCTCCTGTCCGTAAGCAATACGACAGTGCTGGACCTGGGAGAGGCCCTGAAAACGTGGCCCGCAAGGCCCAGATGCGTAACGACGGGGGTGCCCGGAGGTGCGCCGGTGGCGTAGCCCCGGTCAATCATGACGCTTTCCAGCGCGGCACCGGGGCCGAAACGCCCCGAGAGCACGCGTGCGCCCAGCCTGGCCCAGCCTTCGGGAGGCTGGAGGCCGAAAAGGGCGCGAAGGCGCATGAGTTCCGCATGCTCTTCCCGGACTTCGGCAAGGTATTCTTCCGCCTTGCGCAGATCGTCCCGCAAAAGCCGGTTTTCCTCGGCCACGTCAACAAGCGCGAAGTAGCGCTGCCAGTAGTCCTGAACCTTTTCCTTGACCCATGTCCCGGGACGGAGAAGGTAACCGGTTACTTCCAGCCCGCTTTTTTCAACGATGCTGTCAAGGTATCCTGTACGCGCGTTCCACGTGTACATGGCGAGAAAACAGAAGAGCATGAGGGCGAGAGCCCCGATAATCCGTTTGATCCTGGAGGCGTTAATCTATGCATACCTCCTTCAGGATGTTGATGCTGTCCAGCGCCTTCCCGGTTCCGACGGCCACCGTGGAGAGAGGATCATCCACCACGGTGATGGGGAGTGATGTTTCTTCACGCAGAAGTTGATCCAGCCCGCGCAGCAGCGCGCCGCCGCCCGTCAGCACAATGCCCCGGTCCACAATATCCGCCGCCAGTTCCGGCGGGGTCTGTTCAAGGGCGATGCGGACGGCCTGTACGATGCTGTCCACCTGTTCGGAAATGGCTTTGCGCACTTCTTCGGAGGTGATGATGATATTCTGCGGAATGCCGGTGACAAGGTCCCGGCCTTTGACTTCCATTTCCTGCTCGGGGTCCATGGGATAGGCGGAGGCGATGCGGATCTTGATATCTTCGGCG
>JAJDHY010000169.1 GCA_030266385.1 Desulfovibrio sp. OttesenSCG-928-I05 | reverse complement strand
AGCAAATTCACCGTGAACCCCGGTGATCGCCCGTGCCGTTTCTTCTCACGCCCTTGCCGTCACATGGAGGCCGGTCAACGGGGATTGATCGGCTTCGCCCGCCGCGCGCTGGTTATTGTGCACGCGAAACAGTGTGAGTAAAGCAATCATGTGAGCGCATTGTTGCCGAAACGGTCCCGTAGTAGCGTATGCCGGAGCAGGAGGAGAGGAGACGGGGAGGTGGAGGAATCGAAGTAAAGGGCCGGAAAAAAATTACGCCTGAAGCGGATAAATGTCCAGCCTGGCATAACACGGCAGTGTTATTCCTTGCTCTCTTGCTGGTATTCTTCCAGAGTCAGGCCTTTTGCCGCGAGTTCGTCGGATTTGAGTAAGCCGCCCCGCGCGAAATCTTCCGTAGCCATTTCCGAAAAGATAATACTTACGCCGTCGCGGTGACATTGCAGGTGTTCCACGGCGGCATCGGTAACGGCTTTGGCAAACGCCCGTTTGGCTTTTACATCGCGGCCGGGAAACATGTGCACGAAAATTGACGGCATAGGGTGTTCCTCCTTTTTGTCATGCGGTGCGTGTTTTTACCGGGCATTTTCGTGCCGCCCGGAGGGGCTCGGACGAAACGTCGGGTCAGCCCAGCATATTCATGTGCCGGTATGCTTTGGCTGTGGCCATGCGTCCCCGGTGTGTGCGCTTCAGAAAGCCGCACTGAATGAGGTATGGCTCGTAAATATCCTCAATCGTGCGCACTTCTTCCGAGCAGGCTACTGCCAGGGTTTTCAACCCTACGGGACCGCCTCCGTAGTGTTCTATAATAACTGAAATAAGTTTTCGATCCATCTGGTCAAGACCCGCGTCGTCAACATCCATGCGGGCAAGTGCGTGGGCCGCCTCTTCCGCCCCCAATGTGTCCTTGCCCTGTACCAGACAGAAATCCCTGACCCGGCGCAGCAAACGGTTGGCAATACGCGGCGTGCCGCGCGAACGGCGGCCTATTTCCAGCGCGCCGTCCTGGGTCACGGGCATGTCCATGATGCGCGCCGAACGGGTGACGATTCTGGCCAGTTCTTCGGGCGAATAAAATTCCAGTCGCAGCGATACGCCGAAACGGTCGCGCAGGGGGGAGGAAAGCAGGCCGATGCGCGTGGTCGCGCCGACCAGCGTAAAGGGTTCCAGATCTATTTTTACGGTGCGCGCGCCGGGGCCCTGACCTATGACAAGATCAAGCTTGAAATCTTCCATGGCCGGGTAGAGCACTTCTTCCACGGCAATGGGCAGGCGGTGAATTTCATCCACAAACAGTACGTCGTTTCTGCCAAGGTTGGTCAGAATGGCCGCGAGATCACCGCTTCGTTCCAGCACCGGTCCCGACGTGGAAACGAAATTCGCCCCCATTTCCGTCGCGATAATCTGGGCCAGCGTGGTTTTGCCAAGGCCGGGGTTGCCGTGAAACAGCGTATGATCCAGCGCCTGTCCGCGTTCCCGCGCCGCCTGGATATAAACTTTCAGGTTCGCACGAAGATCTTCGTGCCCGATGAAATCATCAAGGCTGCGCGGCCGGATGTTTTCTTCCTGCGGTCCCGGCCGGGCGGCGTCTTCTTCGAACCCGCCGTCTTCAAATTCACTCATGATTTCCCTCTGGCCAGAGCTTTCAGCGCAGCCCGCAAGGCTTCGCCCACATCAAGATCCGGCTCTTCCTCAAGCACCTGTTTGACCACTCTGGCGGCTTCGCTTTCATCATAGCCCAGATTGGTCAGGCCCGTCACCGCATCCCGGGCGACGCTCCCCGCAGGGGCGCTCTGCGGTATGGCGCTGACGCCGTCGGCCTTGAGCTTGTATTTCAGTTCAAGGAACAGCTGCTGGGCCGTCTTTTTTCCGATGCCCGGCACTCTGGTCAGGGCCGTGACATCTTCTTCGGCGACAATGCGCCGCAGATCGTCCGGTCTGAATACCGTCAGGATCGAAAGAGCCGTCTTGGCCCCGATGCGTGAAATGGATGTCAGCAGCACGAACAGCTCGCGTTCTTCCCAACTGGAAAAGCCGTAGAGTTCCAGGGCGTCTTCCCGCACCACCGTGTTGGTGTAAAAATACGTCATCTCGCCCCGCGCCGGAAGCTTCGCC
>JAJDHY010000166.1 GCA_030266385.1 Desulfovibrio sp. OttesenSCG-928-I05 | reverse complement strand
GGGCACCAGAAGCCAGCAACGCGCCGCCATGCAGAAGTCGCTTAACGGCGCGCGGAGTGAATCCAACAGGCTGCGTACCCAGCTCAGTTCCTACAAGGCGGAAAACGAGCAGCAGGAAGCGGCGCTCGCGGACCTGAAAAAGCGTCAGGAACGTCTTGCCGGGGAGATCGCAACCACCAATTCCGGCAAGGGCATGACCGAGGAAGAGAAGATTATCGAAGCTGAACGTCTGCGGCGCGAAATAGAGCGTCTTGCAAATGATACAGCGGCGTTAAGCGCTCTATGAGATTGCTCCGGATCGCTTTTTTCCTGTGCATCGCGGCGGTGTTGCCCCTTGAGGGCAGCGCCGCCGACACGGACGCGGAACTGGATTCCCTTTTGCGTGCCGCCCACCAGTTCGTGGCGCGGGAGGCGTTGACGCCGCCCTCGGCACAGGCCGTGGAAAGCAGCGTGCTCAAGGGCTACCTGCACAGCGTTGACGTGTATTCCACCTACTTGTCCCCTGAAGAAGTCCGCGCAATGGCGGCCGCCAAAGCGGACGGTTTCGTGGGCGTGGGCATGGATGTGCTGCAGGATGCTTCCGGCATCGTCTACTGCCTGCCGTACCCGGAAAGCCCGGCGGAAAAAGCGGGCATCCGGCACGGCGACATACTGCTCAGTGTGGAAGATACCCTTGTCAGCGCAGTCCCCTTTGTCCTGCTGGAAAGTATGGTGCGCGGCGAAAAGGATAGTACGGTACGCCTCGGTGTCATGGGGCAGAACAACACCCCGCGTGTGCTCTCCATCAGGCGCAGCCCGGTAACCATCCCCCATGTGACCGTCCACAGGGACGGCCCCTTTCCCCGCATCCGGATTTTCCGTTTTACCGAGGATACCCCCGGCGCGTTACGGAACGCCATGTTCCAGTTGCGTACGCCGGAACGCCTCGTGCTCGACCTGCGCGGTAACCCCGGCGGCGACATGAATGCCGCCGTGACCTGCGCTTCCCTGTTTCTGGACGCGGGAAATATCGTGAGCATCCTTGTCAACCGGGAAGGGCAGGAAGAAGTGCGCAGGGCCGGGCAGGCTGCGGATTTTCGCATGCCCGTCGCCATATGGCAGGACAGGTTCACGGCCAGCGCGGCCGAGGTATTTATTGCCGCCATAACGCGGAACGGACGGGGCAAGAGTCTGGGACAGCGCTCGTTCGGCAAGGGGCTGAGCCAGCGGGCCGTCGGTTCCGGTAACGGGGGCGTCTTTATCCTGACCACGGCGAAACTGCTCCAGCCGGACGGGGAAGCGTATCACGGCATCGGCCTGGAACCGGACCTGATAGTGAGCAGAAGCGATAACCCGGAACATGACTATTTCCGGAGGACCCATGAATCGTTCGGGCTTCGGCCGTAAGCGTACGGCAATCCTTGTATGCGCGGCGGTTTGCGTTGCCGCGCTCGGCCTGTGGCTGTTTTTTTCGGAAGACGCCGTGGAAGGGCCGGAAGAAGCTTTGGCTGCGGAACGTTTCGCTTCCAGCATCGCCCTCGGCTGGGGCTGGCTGCATGCGGAGGATGTATCCGTCCAATCCATGCAGCGGGCCACATCCCGCGCCGGGAGCAACTCCGGGCGGGATGTGGCGGTGACATTCAGCTACACCATCGTTGTGGACCGGGATAAAAGCGAACTGCCCGCCGCCGAGATTGATCGCTATTACAAATATTTGCCCATGTGCGGCGACGCGGCCCTGACTCCGGGCGGCCGTTGCGCCATGGAAGAAACCATGGATTACACCCTGACAACAGAATTCGGCTGGATGCCCAAAGCCTTTGTGGATTTCCGGCCCGAACTGTTGCCGTTCATTCAGCGCGGCGCCGTTCCAACGCGCTAAGCGCCGTATTATTCGACCAGACAGACGCACTAACAGGAGAATGTATGCGTACCCGACGTTCCTTGCAACGGATCATGACCATATGCGGCCTTTTCATCGCTTTTGCCCTGTGCGGCTGTTCGGGCGATGAACCGCCCAAAGAGCTTGTGCAAAATTTCCTGGAACGCTGGGTGCAGGAACGGACTCCCAAGTCAGCGGCTTCCTTGACGAAAATCGTCGCCGTGGAACCCAAATGGGTGAAAAACGGCGATAGCGCCTATGAAGGCAAGGTTGAAGTGACCTTTGCCTCGCAACAGGATACCTACGAAGCTTCCACGCTGAAAGAGGCGCTGGAAAAGGCGGGCGAACAATCGGCTGAACTGACGCTGTACCGCCATGCCATAAA
>JAJDHY010000164.1 GCA_030266385.1 Desulfovibrio sp. OttesenSCG-928-I05 | reverse complement strand
CAGCCTCAAATCCTTTGCTGTCCCATGATTGCCGGGCGGCTGTGCCGACCGCTATGCAACCATGGGCACCTTATACGCGATGGCTAGTCGTCCCGCTCGCTGCGCAATTGCTTCCAGCGCTCGATCCAGCCTGCGCTCTTCTCACCGATTTCCACGAAGTCGTACTTGACGCGGGCGACCTTGTCGAAGGGCTGTGCGCCTTCGGACGCTTCGGGGATGGCGGCCAGCACGGAGCGGCGGCCTATGCCGTCCACGATATAGCGCTGGGCGGTTTCGGTGAGCAGCCAGTCAATAAGGGCCTTGCCTTCTTCGGGGTGGGGCGCGTTTTTAACAAGGGCCATGCCGTCGGGGATGATGGAGGTTCCTTCGGCGGGATACATGATAACAATGGGGCCGCCGCCCTTGACGTAATCGAGGGCGTTATCCTCAAGGGTGAAGCCGAGGGGCAGTTCGCCGTCGTTGACCACGCGGGCCACTTCACCGGCGCTTTCCACGAAAATGAGGTTGTTCATGAGACCCTTGTAAACGACCCAGGCGGCTTCTTCATCGCTCTGCGAATTCAGCACGGTGGCGAGCGTCTGGAACGCGTTGCCGGACTGGTCGGCGCGGGTGGAGGCTATTTTGCCCTTCCATCTGGGGTCGGCAAGATCCTTCCAGGATGCGGGACGGTCGGCTTCCTTCACTTCTTCGGTATTAATGACCACAACGGCGGTGGCGGCGCTGAAAGGAATCCAGTGCGCGCCCACGCGGAATGCTTCCGCCAGTTTGTCATCGTTTTTGGAGGTGTAGGGTTCAATGAGCTCGGCGGCACCTTGCAGGTCCGCACCGCCGAGGCTGACCATGACGTCGGCCCGGGCATTGCCGGATTCCGCCTTGACGCGGCGAAGAATGGTGCCGGTATTGGCCTGCACGGTTTCAACCTTGATGCCGGTTTCCTTGGTGAAGCGGCTCATCAGCTCCGAAACGGCCGCAGACTTGAGGGGGGTATAGACCACCACGGTCTTGTCCGCCGCGCCCGCGTGCAGGGGCAGGGCGAAGCAGGAAACCAGCGCCAGAATGGAAAACGCCTTGAGCATGCCTTTCATGATGCCTCCTCAGCCGTAGCTGACTCTAAGGGTAACAAACCGGAAAAATAAAGCCGCTGAACGAAAAATCATCTAATAAATGGTCTTGTGCCACTTTTATAAGTGGTGTATAACCACTTTGTCAACCGGGAAGAGAAATTTTGCGGGAAGAAAATTTCCGGACGCATCCGCGTACCGGACGATACGAAAACAGTGTTACCCCAGCAGTGAGGCAGGCATGATTGACCCACGCGGCCCCCGCCCGTTTACCACCGTGGACGTGGTTATTCTGACCATCCGCGAAGAGCGGCTTCATGTGCTTCTCGTGCAGCGGCCGGGCGGGCCGAACGGCCCGGATGCGTCGGATGAGCCGTTCCCCGGCATGTGGGCGTTGCCCGGCGGGGTGGTGGATATCGCAACCCACACCAGTCTTGAAGATTGCGCCTTACGCAAGCTGGAGGAAAAAACGGGCGTTCGCAGCCCCTATCTGGAACAGGTGGGCAGCTGGGGCGACGCCGCGCGGGATCCGCGCGGCTGGTCCGCCACGCACGTTTATGTGGCCCTGCTGGCCGAAGATAGCCTGAACCTCCAGCGGGGCGGCAATACGGGCGGTCTGGCCTGGTTTCCGGTGGAAGGCGACGCGGTGGCGGTTCCCCTTGCCTTTGATCACGCCACATTGCTCGCCGCCGCGCTGGAGAGGATGCGTAGCAAAACGGAATACACGTCGCTTCCCGTGCATCTTTTGCCGGAAACCTTTACCCTCAGCGAACTGCAACGGGTGTTTGAAATCGTCCTCGGCCGCCCGCTGGAAAAGAAAGCCTTTCGCACCCGCATGCTGGCGGTTCCCCTGCTGGAGGAATCCGGCGGGCAGAAAAAAACAGGCCGTCGTCCGGCAGCACTCTACCGGCTCAAGGAAAAAAACGGCTTGGCCTATTTCAGCCGCAGCTTCGGCCCGGTGTAGCGGGCGATATCCCTTCGGCGGGATGTGAGAATTGAAAAAAAGAGCGCGGACAGATAGCTGTCCGCGCTCTTCGCTTTTCTTCCGCCAGATATACCTAGCGGGCGAAGCCCTGAATGACGGCCAGCATGGCGTCGCGGCTTTCTTCGGGGGCCGAGGCGGCGGCGTCCATGACGATAGCGGTCCAGTGCTGCCGCGCGCGGGGTGTGTGTTGCGCGATGCCCGCCGCATAGCAGAATTCCGGGTAGGCTTTTGCCAGCAGGGCGGGAATTTCGCTGCTGTGCACTTCGCCGC
>JAJDHY010000165.1 GCA_030266385.1 Desulfovibrio sp. OttesenSCG-928-I05 | reverse complement strand
ATCCTCGCCCTCAGCGTTGAGGCCCGTTCTGTTTTCGTGCGCCCCGCTGAAATTACGGACAAGCAGGAAACCGCGAAGTTTCTGGCCGATACGCTGAAACTCCCGCTGAGCAGGGTCCGGGCCGATGTTGCCAGCGGCAAAAACTTTGTCTGGATAGGCCGCAAGGTCGATCCTGTTCTGGCCGAGGCCGTCAAGGCGGGCAAGAAACGCGGCGTGTATCTTACCACGGAATTTGAACGCGTTTATCCGCTCAAGCATATGGCCGGTCAGTTGCTCGGTTTTGTGGATGTGGATGATAACGGCATTGAAGGGCTTGAAAAGGCCTTTGACGAACAGCTTGCCGGGCAGAGCAGCCGTCAGGTGTTGCAGCGCGATGCGTCGGGCAGGCGGCTCTATACCCAGGTCGGCGACAATTTTGACGACCTCACCGGCGATACCCTGCGGCTGACTCTGGATAGCGAGATACAGTTTCTGGCCGAAACGGCCCTTGCCCAGGGGGTTGCGGAATTCGGCGCACGCTGGGCGGGTTGCATCGTCGTGGATGTGCCTACCGGCGATATTCTGGCCTGGGCCGAGTACCCCTTTTTCAACCCGAACCGTTTCAGGGAATTTTCTGATTTCGAACGCCGCAACAAGCTTGCCACGGACGCTCTGGAGCAGGGTTCGACCATCAAGCCTTTCCTCATGGCGGCGGCGTTGCAGGAAGGCGTGGTACGGCCTGATACGGAATTTGACTGCGAAAAGGGCAAATGGAAGCTGCGCAACGTCACCATCCGCGATACCAGCGTGAACGAACGGCTGACGGCGCATGAAATATTGCAGGTTTCCAGTAATATCGGTGCCGCCAAGATCGGCCTTTCGCTGGGTGCGCAGAAATACCATGAATATCTGACCCGTCTGGGCTTCGGCCAGAAAAGCGGGTTGCCTCTTGCCGGTGAAAGCAAGGGGATTTTGCGTTCTCCCGGACAGTGGGCGGAAGTGGATACCGCCTCGGCTTCCTTCGGCCAGGGCTTTTCCGCGACCGGTCTGCAAATGGCACAGGCGTACCTCGCGCTGGCTAACGGGGGTGTCATGAAGCCCCTGCGCCTCGTTCTGGACGGTGATACGCAGGACGACGAGCAGGAACGCATTTTCAGCGTGAGCACCATGCTGGCCGTTAACAACATGCTGCGCGATGCGGTGGAAGAAAAGCGCAGCACCGGCAGACGGGCGCGCATCCCCGGCGTTCATGTGGGCGGCAAAACCGGCACGGCCCAGAAAGCCAGTGGCGACAGTTATGGAGACGGGCGGGTCAGCTCCTTTGTCGGGTACGCGCCGCTGGAAGCTCCCCGCTACCTTGTGTTTGTCGTTTTTGATGAGCCGGTAAAGAACGCTTACGGCGGCGTCGTCGCCGCCCCCGTATTCCAGAACGTCACCATGCGCGCCATGGCGTATCACGGCGTCCTTCCGGAAGGCGCGGCCCAGATTGCGGAACAGGTCGTTGCCTCCACTCCGGCGCGAGCCGGGGCAGGGGCGGGAGGCAACGCCGCGCTGGAAGAGGGCGGGGAAATCGCCGCCGTTCAGGCTGCTGCACCGGCTCCGGGGCAGATACTGTCGTCCGGCCTCGGTACGCCGCCCGCGGCCGCCGCGGTTCCGAGCGGTCCCGCGCCCAAGGTTGTGGGGCTGAGCGTGCGACGCGCTGTTGAACAGTTCGCGGCGCATGGGCTGGTTCCCCAGATTCGCGGCAGCGGAACGGTTGTTATTGATCAGAAACCGGCGGCGGGCAGTCCGCTGTCCGGCCAGCCCGGCCAGCCCGGCCAGCCCGGTCAAGCTGGCCAGCCCGCTGAATGCATCCTTTGGCTCGGGGAGATAGCGTCATGAAAAAAGTCAACGATCTGGGATACACCGGCCTTCTGACCCTCGCCCGGCAAGGCGAAGTGCGGGCCAGAACCCACACCGGAGCCATACAGGATCTGGGTGTTTACAGCCCCACCGCGTGGCCGCCCTTTGTCCTCCCCGCTCCCCGCACATACGGCACTGAGCCGGAAGACGTGTTTGTCGCGCTGCCTCCCGCCGTGGCGAATGGTGAAAACGCTCCGCTGGGGAGCGGCGGGGAAGCCCATGTCGCAGCCGCTGTTGAAGCGGGAGCCGCGTTTGTCCTGTGCCGTCCCGAATATTTCGCCAAGCTGGAAGAAATGCTCCCCGGTCTGATCGTCAGCGATGAAAGCCGTCATTTCCTTCCGACTTTTGTCGAGCATCCCTCCCCCCGG
>JAJDHY010000163.1 GCA_030266385.1 Desulfovibrio sp. OttesenSCG-928-I05 | reverse complement strand
CCTCTTCTTCGCTCACGCTGGTTCTTTGCGCGGTAACTTGATCCTGAATGGTTTTCAGCATAGGAGCCGTAACCGACTTGGAAAGAATCTCATACGCGCCCTGAAATGGGTTTATGCTTTCTATCAGATCAATATTCAACGAACTTACATTGATAAACTTCTCCCCTACACGCAGAAACGCCTGTGCACCCGCTGAATTGGCGGGAGTATCTTCCCCTTCTGCCTGGCTATCGCCTTGAACAACCTGTGCGCCCGGCGGCAGTTCCGTAACCAGCCCGCCGTTGGCAGTAATGACCATTTGCGTCTGGGCGAGGTCGTTCAGCAACGATATATCCTCTGGCGGCAGGTCGGGAAACAGTTGTGTAATGATTTTGGGCATCGCAACTTCGGTAAGGATTTTATGCTCGTCCGGCTTTGCGATTACCGGGTTAACCGCTTCAGGCGTATTCATCAGGGTTGTAACTATTTGCTCAATACCGCCGGAGTTCAATATTTCATGAACACGCGGCGATATGGGTAGTGCCAGGTCGTCAATGACGATTTCTCCCGGCTGGAGCGTCTCGCCTTCGCGTAACAGTGAACGGGGCCGGAAGGTGATGTTTGGGGCCAACACCTCCCGCATGAGCAATGACAAGGTGATCGCCTTGAGCATATTGTTCACGGAATTTTTTACGTCTTCATCTTCCGCATCCGGCTGGGCAATAAGGTTTGTGAACTGCGCGTGGCTTTTGCCTTCGCAATCGCGCGTGGCGCGGCCAATGATTTGCACAACTTCCGTCAAAGAAGAACGGTAGCCAATGGTCAGCACATGCTCGCACCAGGGCCAGTCGAACCCTTCCTTGGCCATGCCGAGCGCGATGATGATATCCATTTGATCGCGCTGTTTTATATCGCGCAGATAAGCAAGCACGTTCACCCGCATGGGGTCGTCCGTAACCAGATCAGCCACCTTGAGCAGTTTCCCGGCGCTGGTTTTCAGTGTCATTATGCCTGTTTTCGGGTCTTTTTCCATCACTTCGCCGATGGCATCCAAAACGGAATCCACTTCGGAATATTTTTGCCCGGTGGATTCAGCGGAATTGACGTTGGGAATATGGACAATGGTTTTCTTGTCCAAGTCCAGAACTTCTTTCATGGCTTCAAGGTAGCGCCCCTGATAGAAGTGGTACCCAAGACCGAGCGACTTCAAATGCTTGTATCCGTTGAGCTGCTCATAATAGGTATAGGTCACTTGCGTGAACAGGGCTTCTGCTTCCGGCGTGAGAATGGGAACCTGATCACCGCGAAAGTATGAACCGGTCATGGCGACAATGTGGGCAGAAGAATTGTGTATCAGGCCATCCACCATTGCGCCCAGCTTGTTGCCTTCTTCCGCAGAGGTGTGGTGAAATTCGTCGATGGCAATGAGTGTATTGTCGAATTTATGCGGGGCGTTAAGGCGCTCATAGGCGAAGCGCAAGGTGGCATGGGTACACAGCAAGTAGCGGTCTTTGGGGTTGCTCAAAAACTCAATGAGTTTATCAACTTTGCCTTCATTGCCGAAGGTGCAGAGGTTGTACCCGGCATCCACATGCCAATCGGCAAAGAAGCCGAATTTACTCAAGTTGGTATCGGCAAAAGAACCGCCAATGGAGATTTCCGGCACTGCGACAATGGCTTTTTGCAGCCCTTGGTTCAGAACCTTATCAAGAGCCAGAAACATCAAGGCGCGAGATTTACCGGAGGCCGGAGGAGCCTTAAGCAACAGATATTGTGCATTCCGAGCGGCATAGGCCCGCGCTTGCATTTCTCGCATTCCCATAGGGTTTTGCGCTGTGCTCCGGCCCGTTTGCCCATAGTGCACAGTTAAAAGCTCAGTCATCGCTTTCGTCCTCTTCTTCGCTATTTACAGCCCCGGCATTGGAATTTTTAGACACCAACTCTTCATACAGCGCAAAAAGAAGCTGCAACCGCTCTTCATCGTTTGTAAAAGGCTTCTTGCGATACAATCCGTCCACGGCAATATCCAGCGCTGTGTGCGCTTCACGCAAAGGCTCAGGCATTTTGTCGGGATCGTACATATCAGCAAGCGTCATATCCGGGTACATTTCCCGTGTCATTAATACAGCTTCCGCAAGAGACTCGATGTATTTTTTTTGCTGAGCGGTAGGTGTAGGCCATGGGAAAGTATTGTAGACAACAAATGCAGAATATCGGTAATCACTTTTCAATCTTCCACAGACTGCCCGCATCCATGTCATATGCGCGCGAGAAGTGAGTACTCCAAAATGATAAAGATTAGATTCAGCAATAAAAACTAAATCAGATGCTAACGTATT
>JAJDHY010000162.1 GCA_030266385.1 Desulfovibrio sp. OttesenSCG-928-I05 | reverse complement strand
CCCGCAACCATTTCATATCCTTTTTATCCGCGATCATATTGAGCGCCATCATGATCACCCCGCCCGCGATGCAGGCCACGGTGTTCTTGTTCATGGCGATGAGGTGCCCGGCGCTGAACGTGCCGAAAGCCGCCAGAATCGCGCCTGCGGCGACCATACCCATGAGCTTGGTATCGCTGCCGGAAAACTTCTTCTGCACCTTGTCCATCTTGTCCGCGCTGATTGTGGCGAAAATAATCCAGCCGAGCGCCCCGAGGGTCATACACCAGACGGAACTGGCAAAGGCGATGCCGGTCATGGGATCCTGCCCCAGCTTGACGCCCATGGCGTCCGCGCCGAAGCCCGCGGCCATCATTTCGAACATGGCCGATCCGATAAAGGAGAGGCGCATCCAGGAAATGGGACCGCCCAGGGAAACCAGCAGCGCGATCATGGCGCTGAGTACCACGAGCGACGGACCCAGGGCGGTGATGACGCTGCTTTTGATCGCGCCGTTCATCTGCTCTTTGCTGAGGCCCATTTCCAGCCCCGTGCTGTAAGATTTCCGGGCGAAAATGAATGCCTGGACCAGAACGACCATGACCGCGAGCCCTGCCGCGAGCCACATCCAGAGGCTGTTTGCGATTTCCAGGTAATTGGTTTCTTCCATCGTGCATCCCCTTTATGCGGTTAAAAAAGAGCCGCGCATCCAGAAGGACGCACGGCCGGAACCTTACAAAAAACAATCAACACGATTGTTTGCGGACATGGGGGAAAGCTGCCGCCGTGAAAGAGCGCAAGGCGGGCGCAGGGCAGCGGAAGGGAATACGGCTTCCCAACGGAAAGCCGGAACCGTGCGTCAGTGACGCCGGGCGGAGGAAGCGGGAGTGTCCGGTGTGGCGAGATGGGGCATGGTTTCCTCTCTGGACAATTAGGGACATCCGTTGTATTTAAGGACTAAATAAAGACGCTTTAGAGTTGTTATACCTGCAACGGGAAATTTGTGTCAATAGCAATTGCTCGAAATATTTTTCACAAAGTTGCGGGCAAAAGGTAAAGAGGTTTGACCACTCGTCGAGAATGATATACTGTGTATCAAGCGCGGATTCACCGCTTGAGAGTTGTCTATGCGTATCCAGATCGCTATCATAACGACCGAGTTTCTGCGGGATTTTATCAATGATTCCATGCGGAAGCTGGATCTTGGGTTTGCATTCAGCATTCATCCGTACGGTAGTTTCGAGGATCTTCCGGACATTTACCGGTCACTTCCCGACACAGCGCAGGGTGTGATTACCACCGGCGGGTTCGTCACCCAGATTCTTGCCCGTTCTTTTCCGGACACGCGGCGTATTATCAGGACCTTCAACAACGATGATGCGGACGTCTACAAGTTGCTGCTCAATCTCATGCAGCGGCATCAGGGGCTTACGCTGGATCGGATGTTTGTGGACCCGGTGGATGTTCTGGGGACGACGCTTCAGGGTTATGTGGCGGATGAGATGGCTGTTTCTTTTTCCACGCGGCTGGATCAGGCGCTGGCTTTGCCGAGCCTGGATTCGCTGATCGCGATGGATGGCTATTACCGGGCCATGCATCTGCGTTTATGGGAAGAAAAGGCCATAGATGTTTCCGTCACCCGTTTTTCCAGCATCATGTTTGCGCTTCGTGATGCCGGGTTGCGGGCGTATTTCGCCTATCCCAGTCTCGCGTACATGGGCCGCGTCTGTCACGAAACCATGCAGGCTGTGCGCTTGCAGCAGTTGCGGGATAACCAGACCGCCACAATTCTTATTACTCCCGGCAAGGTGGACGATCCTGAAGAATACAGACGCAGGATTGAGCTGACCCATAAAGCCCTTATCCGGTTCAGCAGTCTGACGCCCTATGATCTGATGCCGCGTCTCACCTCGCACGGCTTTGAATTGCTTGCCAACAGAAAGGCCGTGTCCGCGTTGACGGAAGGGTTCCGGAACTGCCGCATTCAGTCTGCCATGAAGGGGCTGCTCGGGTTCCCTTTCAGCGTCGGGTACGGGCTTGGTGAGACTATTTATCAGGCGCGGATGAATGCCGTGGATGCCAACCGTGAAGCTGCGCTTGCCCAGGGGGGCTCCAGCTGTCTCGTCAATGAGCGCGATGAGCTTATCGGTCCTCTGGAGGGCGGTGCGCGGCTTGTTGTTTCCCGCGATGTTTCGCCGGAAGTGCGCTCTGTTTCCCGGAGGTCCGGTCTTTCGTATATTACAGTGCAGAAGATCGCCGCCGCTGTGCGCTCTATTGGCGAAGAGCGTGTCACCGCGCGTGAACTGGCGGAAAAACTTTCCATAACGCCGCGTAGCGCGAA
>JAJDHY010000158.1 GCA_030266385.1 Desulfovibrio sp. OttesenSCG-928-I05 | reverse complement strand
CCTTGTATCATATTGCCGCGCTGGCCGTGGCGGAGGATATTCCCGGCCACCGCGTCGGGGTGGATCGCGTCGGGGCGCACAGCCGCAAGGGCTGGGGCTGCGGGGTGGTGCTCTGTATCCTGGTCAGCGGCGGCTGTGCCCAGATCAAGGGGCAGCTTATTGCGCTGCTCTGTACCACGAGCTGGAGTATGGTCGGGGCGGCGGCGCTTGTGCCATACCTCGCTCTGGTGCTTTGCAACACGCGGCATGCCGTGGCGGCCTGGTGCAGCGCGGTTTCGGGCTTTGGCGCGTGTCTTTTCTGGTATCTCTGCGTCAACGCCCAGACGGCGGTGGTGCCGTCGTTACTGCCGGGCTGGCAAAGTTTTCCGCCGTTTTTCGCCGGGCTGGCCTGTTCCCTTGCCGGATGGGCTCTTGGTCTTGCGCTGGCTCATGGTATCCCGTCCTTGACACCGGGGCGTGCTGTGGGAAAATGAGGAAAAGGAGTTTTCATGTCCGATTTATCCCGCTTCGCGCTGTTGCCCATAGACTGGAACCTTTCGCCCGAGCATGCGGTAACCATGTATCTGGAGTGGGGCAATAACAACTGGCATGCGGAGTATCCTCCCGTACGCTCAAAGGACGACTATTCCATCTATTTTGTCGTCGATACCTGGGGAGAGCGCCCGATGATACGGTTGATCCGCCGCAATTCCGAGGATGCCGAAGACCTCGCGGTGCTCGATATGCCGGATGCGTTTCTGCCCGCCTGGAAGGCCGAGTATCAGGATATGCGTGGAGTGTTCGAGCCGCTCCCGCTCATCAAGGAGTGGCTGAAAAAAGAGTTGGAGCGCGGAGAGAAAAAATGATTTTTTCCGCGTGAGCCGCGGGCTCGTTATCAGCAGCGCAGGCAAGCGGGAGACCGGACATGGTTTTTTTGTGACAGTTTTTATTTGAACAATCACCCGGAATAGATTAGTGAGATTGACGTCTCATCCCTGCGGAGGGATGGCAGAGCTGGTTGATTGCACCGGTCTTGAAAACCGGCATAGGTGGAAGCCTATCGGGGGTTCGAATCCCTCTCCCTCCGCCAAAAATGAATTTCCATGCAGCCCGGATTGACCGATGCGTCAAGAATACATAAAGTTTTCGGGCTGGTTACTCCGGTTTTTTTTCGGATTGGCATGGTGACGTTCAGTCTGTTCCGGGGCCGCGTCAGGAATCATGATCGGGCCTTGGTCGTGTGATTTTCCAACGACGTTGAGGGAACAGAACTGCACACCGCAGTTGGTATAGCGGGGGCGCTATCTCTTTGGTGGTAAAAGGAGATGGCGAAGAGATTTTTACGTGGGGCGCTGGGGCGGACGGCTATTTCTTGAGTCTGCCGGTTTCTTTTACGGGTCTTGCCGGACTCTTTTCCAGTTCCTTTTCCACACGCAGTATCAGCACTGAGGGCGCACTCGTTACATTTGCCCGGCGCATAGACTTATGCGCTGTAGTGCCCGCTCCAGCCCGGAAACATACGGTTGGGACAAACCGGAGAGATCAGCCGGTTCCTTCCTCGTCAATCCGGCTTGCCGCCGGGATTGATGGGTGCCATGTGCCATGCCCGGTTCGTCCCGTGGTGTCCATATGTGCATTTGCAGTCGTTTTCGGGGTTGTTATTTTGAAGCAACGCGACAGGGGGACTGGCGCCGCTGCTCTTTGGTCTGTCACATGCGCAGGACCGGGGCTGGCGGCGGGGAACATGTTGCCACGGTGAGGGGGATATGAGTGATACGTCTTCAATAGCCGGATCGGGCGGGTGCGCCGAATCCGGCGCGGAAATCCCGGACAACTTTGCCAAGGAACAGGCGGTGCTGGACTGCAGCCTGGAGCGTTTGAGCGCAATCTGGGGCGGCTCTCCGTGTACCGGACGTGAATACGATACCCTGGTCATGGAATACGGGCGGCTTTTGCAGCACGCACGCGGCCTGTCCTCATCCCTTGATGCAATGAACAAAGAGATTCTCGCGCTGCGGGAACTGGCGTTGCAAGATGCGTTGACCGGCATCCATAACCGGCGCTATCTGGAGGACAACCTCCGGAGGACGATCAAAACGCTCTGGCGTAGCGGCGGCGAGATCGGCATTCTGATGGTGGATGTCGATTATTTCAAAAATTATAATGATATCTATGGCCACAGCAGAGGCGACGAAGCGCTGAAACGGGTGGCGGTAGCGCTGAAACATATGCTGACACGGGCTGATGATTTTGTCGCCCGGTACGGCGGGGAAGAATTCATTATCGTGCTTCCCAATACGGGCGAGCGCGGCGCCCGGTTTATGGCGGAAAAAACGCTGGAACACGTGCGCGCGTGCACTATCCCCTATGAGCGCAATGGCGACTTTTCCGTCGTCACTGTGTCCGTCGGCGCAACGGCGGGCGTTGTTCCGCCAGGCGGATGCCCGGAAGACGTCATTCAACGGGCCGACGAGGCGCTGTATCTGGCCAAGAACAG
>JAJDHY010000157.1 GCA_030266385.1 Desulfovibrio sp. OttesenSCG-928-I05 | reverse complement strand
CATGACCCAACAGTCAGTAAACGGGGGCGGGTATACTGCCGACAGTATTACCGTTCTCGAAGGCCTTTCCGCCGTGCGGATGCGGCCGGCCATGTATATCGGCAGCACCGATTCGCGCGGTCTGCACCACCTTGTGTATGAAGTTATCGATAACTCCATAGATGAGGCAATGGCCGGGTATTGCACGAAAATAACCGTGCGCCTGCATATGGACGGTTCCTGCTCCGTGTCGGATAACGGCCGGGGTATTCCGGTGGATATCCACCCCAAAGAAGGAAAACCGGCCGTTGAAGTGGTCATGACCAAACTTCACGCGGGCGGCAAGTTTGACAACAACAGCTACAAGGTATCCGGCGGCTTGCACGGCGTGGGTGTTTCCTGCGTTAACGCGCTTTCCGAAAGTCTTGAAGTTATCATCCGTCTGAACGGCAAGAAGTACAAACAGCGTTATTCCCGCGGTATCCCGCAGGAAGCGCTGCAAGTTGTGGGGGAAACATCCAGCCACGGCACCACGGTGCGCTTCACTCCCGACGACGAGATCTTTGAAACGCTTGTTTTTTCTTACGAAGTACTGCGTAAACGCATTGAAGAACTGGCCTATCTCAACAAGGGACTGGAAATAGAGTTCATCGACGAACGCAGTAACGAGTCGGAAATATTCTGTTTTGAAGGCGGCATTCTCCAGTTTGTGAAAGACCTGAATTCCGGGGAAACCGGCATTCACGGCATCATCAACGGAGAAGGCGAAGCCCAGGGCGTGAGCGTGGAATTCGCCATGCAGTATAACGCCGGGTACAAGGAAAACATGCTGACCTTCGCCAACAATATCCGGACGAAGGAAGGCGGCACGCACCTTGTGGGGTTCCGGACGGCGCTGACAAGGGCCATCAACCAGTACCTCAAAAACTCCGAGCAGGCGAAAAAGCTCAAGATGACCCTGTCCGGCGATGACGTGCGCGAAGGCCTTACCGCCGTCGTATCCGTCAAGCTGCCCAACCCGCAGTTTGAAGGCCAGACAAAAACCAAGCTGGGCAACAGCGAAGTGGCCGGTCTTGTGGGCGGTCTTGTTTATGAAGCGCTGAACACGTTCTTTGAGGAAAACCCCAAAGATATCAAGCTGATCATTGATAAAGCCGTGGATGCGGCCCGGGCGCGGGACGCGGCCCGTAAGGCTAAAGACCTTGTGCGCCGTAAAGGTGCCCTTTCCGATAACGCGCTGCCCGGCAAATTGGCCGACTGCCAGAGTAAGGATCCTTCCCTTTCCGAACTCTTTATCGTGGAAGGGGATTCCGCCGGCGGTTCCGCGAAACAGGGGCGCAACCCCACAACCCAGGCTATTCTGCCCCTGCGCGGGAAAATCCTGAACGTGGAACGTACCCGTTTCGACAAGATGCTGGCCAACAAGGAAATCAAAAACCTTATCACGGCCATGGGTGTGGGCGTTAACGTCGGGTCTGACGAAGAAATGGATCTTTCCAAGCTCCGCTACCACACCATCGTCATCATGACTGACGCGGATGTGGATGGCGCGCACATCAGAACCCTGCTGCTCACCTTCTTTTTCCGCCAGTATCAGGAACTTATTGATAACGGGAATATTTATATCGCCCAGCCCCCGCTGTACCGGGCGCACAATTCCCGCTTTGAAAAGTTCATCAAGGATGATGATGAACTCAACGCGTTTCTGCTGGACCGCGTGAGCAAGGATATCCGTATTGAAGCCAGTAACGGCACGAGCTTTGAAGGACAGGCCGTCATCGACCTGTACAAGGATATCGATATCGTCGCCACCCGGATGGCCGATGCGGACAACGCGGGTATTCCCAAAAGTCTTTTCCTCTCTTTCCTGGAATACGGGGACAAGATTGACCCGGAATGGTTCACGGAAGCCGGCAGCGACTTTATGGAAAGCTTCCGCCTCTGGCTGAAAGAACGGGAATATAGCCTCATCGTCAAAAGCGAAGAAACCGAGCTGGAACAGCGGACCTGGCTGCATTTTGAAGACAAAAACGGCCACAGGACCAAACTGGGCGTCGAACTTTTCGGCTCCCGCATGTACGGTCAGGCCTGGGAAACCCTGAAAAAGCTTCGCAAGCTCTGCGGCACGTTCTCCTTCACGGCGGAACGCAAGGAAGGCAAATCGTCCGCCGACGATATATTCGCCCTGAACGCCCTTATTCTGGATGAAGCCCGCAAGGGGATCAATATCCAGCGCTACAAGGGTCTGGGTGAAATGAACCCCGAGCAGCTCTGGGTTACCACCATGAACCCGGAAAACCGTGTTCTGCTTCAGGTGAATATCGAAGATGCCGAAGAAGCGTCCGAAGCCTTTGAACAACTCATGGGTGACCGGGTCGAGCCGCGCCGCGAGTTTATTGAACGAAACGCCCTGAGCGTACAGGATCTGGATATCTAGGGCATCATGCCCCGGCAATCATAGGGTGGGGGAGAATACAATATTCTCCCCCACCCCCATCCGGCCACCCTGTATA
>JAJDHY010000016.1 GCA_030266385.1 Desulfovibrio sp. OttesenSCG-928-I05 | reverse complement strand
GCTCGTTGGGGTTACACGATCCAATCGGACGCATCAGAGCCTTTTTAGACAGAAGCGCGGCTACATCAACGGAAGTACCGATACCCACGCCCACCAACAGGGGCGGACAAGCGTTCAGGCCGTAGCTGGTCATGATGTCCATGACAAACCGCGTTACGCCTTCGTATCCAGCACCGGGCATGAGCACCATGGCTTTTCCTGGTAGAGAACAGCCGCCTCCGGCCATGTAGGTGAATATTTCCACATCGTCCCGGTCCGGCACGATTTCCCAAAAGATAGACGGAATACGGGTGCCGATGTTCTTGCCGGTATTGTATTCGTCAAACGTTTCAACGCAGTTATGGCGAAGCGGAGCGTTGACGGTTGCGTCATATACTGCTTCTTTCAATATGGCTTCCAGGTTGCCGAGCAGGGGAAAGTTCGCGCCGCAACGCAGCCAGAACTGCAATGCGCCGGTATCCTGACAACAGGGCCTGTTCAAATCCATGGCCAGTTGCTGATTCAGGGCCATAGTGTCGTAAAGCTTCTTTGCCAAAGGGCTGGTTTCCTTCTCCCGCAGTGCGGCGAGTTTTCTCTCCACATCGTCGGGCAATTTTTTGCCTACAAGCGCTATGAACGAACTCATTATATTCTTCAAAGCCAGAGCGCGTTGTTCGTTTGCCATTAGGGACCTCCAAGGCACTATGTTAATTGGGGAAGAATGGATATAGCAACGGTAACAAGACCATGCTGACAATAGTGGATACGATGATAAGGGGAACTCCGGCTTTGGCGTAGTCCATGAAGCGGTATCCACCGGCAGCCAGAACCATCGTATTGGCGGGCATGCCAATGGGCGTTGCATAGGCACAAGACCCGCCGATAACCGTGGCCATGAGTACTGCGCGAGGGTCAGCCCCTATCTGAGTCGCTATGGACAGCCCAATGGGAACGAGCAATGCTGTCGTGGCGGTATTGGACATGAAATTCGTCAGGATAACCGCTATCATGAAGATGGCGAACATCAGGATGAAGGGTGAAGCGTTTTCGCCAAGAGCGCCAATCACGGTGTTGGCGATCAACGCGCCCGCGCCTGTTTTTTCAAGGGCCGCAGCAAGGGCCAAGGTGCCGCCGAAGAGGAAAATGGTTTGCGAGTCTATGGAATTATACGCCTGTTTTTCCGTGATGACGCCTGTCAACACCAGGAGTATTGCGCCGATGCAGCCGGTTATGTGAAGGGGAATGCCGATCTTTTTTTCGAAAATCATTCCAAGAATGGTTCCTGCAAGAACGATCAGAGAAAGGATTTGTTTCCATTGCGGCACCTCTTTCTCTTCTTTCCCTTTCTCCGGCCCGCAGGCAGCAGCGCCGTCTACATTCTCGGGCAGCAGTCTGTAACCGAACAGTGCGAAATACACGATGCCGACGATCAACATCGGCAAGCCGACCATTCCGTATTCAAAAAAATCGAACCCCAGCCCTACTCCCTGCAATGCACTTTGGGCGATTAAATTCCCCGGAGCGCCTATAAGTGAAAGGTTGCCCCCCATGGCTGCTGCGAAAACCAGCGGCATGAGCAGGCGGGACCGGGAAAAGCCGGATTTGGCGGCAATGCCGATGACTACGGGGATGAGAACCGCAGCGGTTCCCGTGTTGGATAACACTCCTGACATCAGGCCGGTTATGACCATGACGGAAACGATAAGCTGCCGTTCCGTTTTGGCGAACCGGGTCACAATACCCCCGAGCCGACTTGCCATACCGGTTTCAAAGAGCGCACCGCCTACCACAAACATGCCGACAAAAAGAATAACGTTGGAGTTGACAAAGCCGTTAAAGGCAGTCTTTGCGTCCAGTACACCGGTAAGAATCAGCCCGATACAGACAATCATGGCTGTCAGTGCCAGCGGGATTCTTTCCCATACGAACATGATGACGGCAAAGAGCAAAAAAAGAAGCGTGAGAATTGCCGGATCCATACACACCTCTACCTTGATAATCTCATCGCGACCGGGTTGGCCGCCTATACTAAATTGAAAACGTTTTCAGTCATCCACTTTGCCGATGCGCATGCCGGAGTTTTTTCCGGTGGGTGCTATATATGACGCAGAAAGAAATTCGTAAAATGAATTGATTTGATAAATGAAATAACTATAGGTTATTGCAAAAGTTATAGGACTCCCAAACCGCTGGGGCTGGGGAGGAATGGACGTAGCTTGCGGTACGAAGAATCGCGCGGTGCGAGGTGCCTTAAGAAAGAAAATGGTCAAGAAAAGCTTGAGCGGCTTTAGACAGGCTTGCGATTTTGCTTGTAACCACACTGACAATACGAGGCGGGATGGGGGCCGGGGTTTCCAACGCGAAGATTCTTCCGGTAGCCAGGCTGTCTCGAGCGAAATCGCGGATTATTATGCCAACGCCCACCCCCTGTTCGACGCACGGAATGATCAAAACCGTGTTCGATAGCTCCAAAATGGGCGAGATTGAAAATCCTTGTTCCGCAAAAAAGACATCCTGAAACCGGCGTGTGGCTGTATCTTTGCCAAGACTAATGATCGGCTGAGCCGTCAGTTCCGCCCAGGAGATGCCTCGGCCCCGCAAGTGTTCGAAAGCGGTCGAAGCAACAAAAATATCCTGAACCTGCCCGATGGCGCGAACAGAAAATTCCGCTTCCGTTTCCGGCGGCAGAGGCTGCATAACAACGGCAAGGTCTATACGTTCACGGCGGATGTCTTCAAGCAGGTACAAGGCTTGAGCTGCATGAGTCTGTACTTTCAAGCGTGGATGATTCGCGTGGAAAGAAGCAAGGCTCGGCACGAGAAACTGCTGCATGATCAAATCGGACGCACCGATTTTCACTTCCCCATATTCGAGGCTGAGGAGAGCGCGCACCTTGAGCTCACCTGCGGTTATGGTTTCACAGGCGTTTACTGCATAGGGCAAAAGTTCTTTCCCCTCGGGCGTCAGTGCCATCCCCTTGGATTGCCGGACAAAGAGGCGGCAACCGAGTTGCTCTTCCATTTGCTGAATACGTTTAGTCAACGCTGGCTGGGAGATATGCAGGTCCTGTGCGGCATGAGTCAAGTTGCCCGCCCGCGCCACATGGTAGAAGGCTTTGTATAACTCAAGGTCCAATCTCATGCATCAACCGCCCATAGAGTAAACTGTCCACGATTCCTCACCAAATGCATGCTGCGTCCACAAAACACCGTATTCCGCTCAGGCCTCTCTGTCAAAACATCGGTAAAAGGAAAGGAAGGCGCCAACGCTTCTGAAACTAGCCCTTTCAAAACTTGAATCAATAACCATTTAAAATATCTGGCGTAACTAAGTGAAATTATAATTGCCCCACTCTCCCACCAGGATGGCGCGGATTTTTGCAGCGCGACGCTTCTTTCTTGAGCTCCTCGCAAAAACCGCGCTGACCTTTCAGTCTTGCATTATAGGAGTCTCATATTATACAAATAAGGCCATGTTAAACTCACAAAAAATATCAATGGGCCGAGTTCGCCAAGCATACAAGATGAACGGACAAGAAGCGGACGTGCTTATCTCCACGCTCGTCCCCCAAGGCTGCATTAAGTTATATGAACTTTGGCATGAGGCTGTGCGCTTTGTCGCCGTTGAAGAAAACAATAAAAAATCCATATATGATGAAGTAGACGAACCATACTTCCCTGACACTTCTGACATGGGGAATGGCCCGTTAGAAGGAAGAATCCTGACAAAGCGGCTATTACGGCACTTCCTGTACTCTGCAAGGTCAGGAACCCCCCGAGATCTTTTACAGAGGATCTTCGACCGGGTTTTGCACTTCACCTATGACGGCCCCGATGCGCAACAGGCTGCTTCGGTCAACCGCATACTCGATATGATTTATGAGCAACGGCACTTTGGCTATCGCGGGAAAGACAAGGTAGATATTGCTTGGGAATATGTAAGCCCTGAACTCTTTGCCGAGTTTTGCGGTTTCTTTGACGATGCTATTTCCGTCAACAAAGTGGCTGCTGTTATCTGGCTTTTTGAACAAGGATACTCGCACGAGCGGGATGTCAAAGGTCTTTCAAAGGAACTTGTAAAACGAATCCTGGCGGCACAGGCCGCTACGATTCAGGATGCGCAAAGCGCCCAGTCCACAAAAAACACTGCCAAACGCCCCGCCAAGCCAACCCCCGCCCCCATCATTGTTTACCGCGTTTTGTGGGAAGGCAGAGAACCCGCCACTGTGGTCGAAGCCATGCGGGAGGAAAAATATATTGATGCCGTCATCGCCCATGTGCTGTTCCACTGGTGCGAGCTGACGAACAAGACCGAAATCGGCAGACTTCTGATAAAAGATGAAAAGGAATCAAGCACATATCTTCACCATGTGGATAAGCTCTTGAAGAAAGCCGCCAGCCTTACTATCGTTCCCGACTGAAAATCGCCTGTTTTTCCCCTGAATAAGTCCTGATTCCGTCCCGTACATCGCCTGTAGGCACCACGTAAGACCGTCTGAAATCACACAACATTTCAGGAGGTCTTATGTTCAATCAAAATTCCACTCCCCCGACAGGCTTACTGCGTTTGCCGCAAGTGCTTGCTCTCATTCCGGTAGGAAAAAGCTCTTGGTGGCGCGGCTGCAAGACCGGGCGCTATCCCAAGCCAGTAAAACTCGGTCCGCGTACAACCGTATGGAGAGCTGAGGACATAGCGGCTCTCATGCAGAGCCTCAGCAACCAGGGGGCGGACAATGAGTAACGCCCTGCAAACCTTCCGAGACATTCTAAACGACAAAGGGCTGATACCGTCCGAAATCATCACGGACGGAAGACTGCACCGTTGCCCAACCCAAGCCAAGCCGCACAAGCAAAACGGCGCATATATCGCCCATCAGGACATCCCGGCAACACTCTGGTGGTGCAATTGGGAGAGCGTCGAACAAGGCACCTTCACCGAGGCTGAGGAAAAATCGCTCTCCCAAGCGGAAAGAGAGGCATTGCAACAACGGCAAGCGGCCGTAAAGCAACAGCGCGAAGCTGAATTTGCCCAGCGGCAAGCGGCGGCTGCGCAAAAGGCCCAGAGCGAGCTGAACGCTTCCGCTCTCTGCTCACCGGAACACCCGTATTTGCAACGCAAAGGCGTTCCCCCGCTTGCGGATACCCCGCTGATATCAATGCGTGGGTCAAGGCGGGAAAGGCTGGACGCAATACCGCGACGCACGGGAATTTCAAATATGAAGGAAGAACCAACCCCCAGCTCTGATTCAACCCAGATAGTGCCGTTCATTTGCGTGATAATTGCCTTGCTGATGCTAAGCCCCAGCCCCGTGCCGCCATAGCGGCGGGAGATATTGTTATCCCCCTGCTCAAAAGATTCAAACAGACGCTCTATTTGATCCCGGGCAATGCCGATACCATTGTCGGAAATCGTAAACCGCAGGGTGTACAATCCACCGTCCTCCGGCGCGGCTGTTGCCAGATTGATATCCAGCGCAATTCTGCCGTGCTCCGGGGTGAATTTGTGCGCGTTTGCCAAAAGGTTCATAATGACCTGCGCAAGACGCTGCTGATCGCTTACAATCGCATGGGGTACATGCGGGTCAATAGTAATATCAAACTGTTGCTGTTTCTGGTCAATTCTGAAGGCCATAATATCCGTAAGGCGTGACAGCATGGTATCGATCGCGAAATCGGAAGGGGTAAGCAGAAAATGTCCGGCTTCGATTTTGGAGAAATCCAGGATATCGTTAATCACCCCGAGCAAATGCTCCGAGGCGTCACCGATTTTATTGAGACAGTAAGTCACCCGGTCGGGATCATCTGATCGCTTGGCAATATTGGTCATGCCGATAATGGCTGTGATGGGCGTACGGATTTCATGGCTCATGTTGGCAAGAAACACGCTTTTGCTCTCAAGGCTTGCCTCTGCCATATCACGCGCAGCAACAAGTTCCTTCTGCTGATGTTCAATTTCCGCCATACTGCGTTTTAACGCACGCAAATCACGGACATAGACCACGATGCGGTACTCACCATCCCCCCAGCTGATGCGCTTGATGGTACATTCTGTCGGCAGTTCATCCCCCTGCGCGGTACGGGCCATCCATTCAAAGTTTTGCACCTCTCCGGTTTGCATGGTGTGGATTATCATTGCGAGGCTGTTTTCCATGGATCTGCGCCCATCGGGCTGAAATTCCGGCATGTTCCGGGTAAAGACGTGCGTGATGACGTCCTGCTCATCCCGGCCGCCATAAAGCTTTATGGCCTCCTCATTGCAACTGGCCATCTCGTTTTCTTCATTGAATATAAAGCAGCCTATGGGTACCCCGTCGAGTACCGCCTGGGTAAGGTTTCTGGCTTCTTCCACCTTTTGGGCGGTCGCGACTTCCACCCGCATGTCGCGTACATAGACCACAATGCGGTACTCGCCATCCCCCCAGCTGATGCGCTTGATGGTACATTCTGTCGGCAGCTCATCCCCCTGTGCGGTACGGGCCATCCATTCAAAGTTCTGAATCTCCCCGGTTTGCAGGGTATGGGCGATCATTTCCAGACAGCCATCCACGGTTCTGCGCCCGTCGGGCTGGAATTCCGGCATGTTCCGGGTAAAGACGTTTTTGATGACATCCTGCTCATCCCGGCCGCCGTACAGCTTTATGGCCTCCTCATTACAACTGGCTATCTCGTTTTCTTCGTTGAATACAAAACAGCCGATGGGCACCCCATCGAGTACCGCCTGGGTAAGATTTCTGGCTTCTTTCACCTTTTGGGCGGTAGCGACTTCCTCCCGCATGTCGCGCACATAGACCACGATACGGTATTCGCCGTCGCCCCAGCTGATGCGCTTGATAGTGCACTCTGTCGGGAGTTCGTCCCCCTGCGCGGTGCGGGCCATCCATTCAAAGTTCTGAATCTCCCCGGTTTGCAGGGTACGGGCGATCATTTCCAGACAGCCGTCCACGGTTCTGCGCCCGTCGGGCTGGAATTCCGGCATATTCCGGGTAAAGACGTGTTTGATGACATCCTGTTCATCCCGGCCGCCGTACAGCTTTATGGCCTCCTCATTACAACTGGCTATCTCGTTTTTTTCGTTGAATACAAAGCAACCTATGGGCACCCCGTCGAGTACCGCCTGGGTCAGGTTTCGCAGTTCATCCATTTTGCGTCTGGCGGCATATTCAGCACGCATATCGCGTACGTAGCCGACAAGCATCGGCTCGTCCTTCCATTCCACACGCTGAACACGGACCTCAACAGGCATGATCTCGCCCGAACGCAACTGGAAGGTAAAGGGATATACCGCAACGCCTGTATCAAGCGCTTTTTTACGCATTTCATAAACGCGCTTCGCACTGTCGTAACCATCCGGCTGCTTTTCAGGAAATACTTCATGGTAGTTGTTGAGCAAGTCCTCTTTGGAGTCCATCTCCCAAATTTTTAACGCGGTGGTGTTGCAGTCAATGGATTCGAGATTCTTGTTCATCAGGATGCAGCCAAAAGGCGTGGCATCAAGCATAACACGGGTATGCTCTTCCGCTGCGCGCAATCTTTCTTCCTGCTCCTTGAGCGGCTTCAAATCCCGGGAGTAAGTAACAAGCCGGTACCCGTCGTTCCAGGGGACGCGGTTAATGGTGGTATCAACAAGTACTTCCTCACCGTTGCGCAAAACATAGCGAAACTCGTAATTGACATGCCCTTCCTCAAAGGCACGGCGGCGAGCATCTGCCACAACTTCACGGCTGACGCGTCCATCGGGCTGATATTCGGGGATGATGTCAAAATAGTTATCAATCATTTCCTGCTTGGAACCAAACTGCGCCATCCTGACGGCTGTTTCATTGCAGGCAAGTATTCCGCTCTCATCAATCATAAAGGAGCCCAGGGGGATGGAATCGAGCATCAGCCTGGCACACCGCTCCGCATCTTCTGCTTCGCGGATACGAGCCTGGTATTCTATTTCTCCCTTGGGGGAGAGAAAGTCCCTTTCCATCTTCTGGCGGTTCGCGGCAGTCAACTCATCCGGCATCGGTGTGTTTCGAGAAATGGAATTGGTTGCCACTTGTAAACTCCTGGATTATTGCCCATGGGAACTCGTAACTGACGTTACCTTGAAGGGTATTTCTTTTTTTATCTCCATGTGCGCGTGCAAAAACTACTAGTCGGTGTGGGATGATTATGGCGAATACGTCCATCTAACGCGGCAATCGCTTTACTTCTTTACGAAAAAGATACCACGCTCATCGCCGTTACAATGAAAGAACAGGTGTGGCGTGCTGCTCCCGCGGCACGAAAAATAGAGAGCAGGATTCTGTGCGCTTGGCATATAATCGAACGCAGCACATGAAAGAACAGCGGAACGTGATGTCGGTCCGGGATGACCGGTTTGATAATGCGCGGGGAAAATCTGCGTGCGGGGTGAGACAAGCGATCAGTTCAGCAATAATGCCGGTGAGTTATTAACAAGACGCGCATATGCTCTGGCGGCGATACTCACCGCCAGAGCATATGCGCTTTTTCATAGGTATATACAGGCGTCTATCTGGGGCAAGCCCTCTCGGCCCTTATCCCGGCGGCGGTCGGTGTGCTGTTCTTCGTTTACGGAAAATGGCGATAAGCTCATAACACAGTCCGCCGCCTTTTTCTTACAGAAAGGCGGCGGCTTATGGGGAAAAACCGGGGCAGGGAGAGCCGATCTTGACATATATACGTCCACTCCTGAAGGAACATACAACGCCCGATTCGCCCTATATTCGAAGCTGCCGGACAGCTTTGAGGCAGATCCTTTTTGAAAGGGCATAAAAAAACAAGCCAGCCTGTAGCGCAATCGGTGTTTTCTTGACAAGACAGCACCGGCATACGACAAGATAGGATATGCAGCGCAGACCATTGGTAAAGAGGAGCATGGATGAGCAGCGCCAGACAGAACGAACTGATTTCCCGTATTGACGAATTGCAGGCCAGAGTCGCGGTTCTTCGTCCGTATGAAGGCGATATGCTCATACAGTTGCGGAAATATTACCGGCTCGGCCTTACGTGGACAAGTAACGCTATCGAAGGCTCATCCTACACGGAATCTGAGACGAAAGTTCTTCTTGAGGATGGCATCACCATCGGGGGGAAATCCCTGCGGGATACTTTCGCCGCTCTGGGCCACGCCAAAGCGTACGATTATATGTTCACATTGCTGGGCAGCAAGGGCATTACCGAAAAAGATATTCTGACCATGCACGGTATGATGGACGGCGGCCTGGAAACCGGCAACGCCGGAGAATACAGAAAGTCTGCCGTTTTTGTAACCGGCTCCACATTTACTTTCCCACCAGCCCGGGCCGTTCCCGAATTGATGCATGACCTTTTTGATACCATCGTGCCGCAACGTGCCACGCAACATCCCGTAATTCAAGCCGCCAGAATTCATGAAGAACTTGTGAGTATTCATCCATTCAGTGACGGCAACGGCCGTATCGCCCGTCTTGCCATGAACACGGTTCTCATCCAGAACGGCTTTTTGCCGGTACACATTCATCCTGTAATCCGACAGATATACATTGACTCACTGCGCGAAACACAGATGAGAGGGAACAGTAACGAGTTTATCGAACTGATTCTTCAGCAGGAAATCGAATCACAAAAGGAAATTCTCCGTATTTTTGATTCGCAGTAAACGGATATTGCAACGATAGCACGCCAATTCATCCAGCAGCCCTCCCCAAAGATTAGCCGTCTCCGTCGACGTCCTGATCGCTCCAGCCCCCTCCCCCGCCATTCACGGCCTACAACCCGCATTGCATTTTTGCAATGCATGCCATATGCTCCGATATGCTTGTGCCGGTAGGGTTTTGCACATTCGCAATGGTCGGCCCGTTTCTTGCTTGCTTTTTTAGCGGCAATACCCGTTGCAAAGCAGCGTGTTGTTCACCGGGGGAGCCGGGCCAGTCGTAGACGGCCTTTCGGCATCGGCTCAATCCCCGGCCTCTTCCGCGGCTCATGCCCCGACGAGGCCAAGCGTACAAATGGAAACGGATATGCATATACTGCCTCAAAATCTGGTGCCGCTGATGCCCATTCTGGATTCCCTCCATGACGGGCTGCTTATTGTGGACGCCCTTGGCACCGTTGTGGCCATCAACAAAGCCATGCGACAGTTCTATCAGGGCGCGGAAATTCCGTTTCCCGGCTATCCGTTATCGGACTTCAACCCCGAAGACTGGGTTGAGGTCAAGCGGGTGCTGACTTCCGGCAAGGCGCTTCTCGGCCTGCCCATGACGCTGCCTTCGGCTTCCGCCCTTGTTGACCGCACCCCGCTCATTCAAGGCGGCAAGATCGTCGGCGTGGTCTGCCGCATGCAGGAAACGGGACGGCTTGACGCAGTCGTCCGTCACCTTGAATCGTTTCAGGAACTGGACACGCTGTTGGATGATGTCATCGAACAGGCCCCGCAGGCCATGATGGTCATCGATGCTCAGGGCATTATCATCCGGGTCAATTCAAAATTTTCCGAGTTCTGCGCCGCCGAGCGCGACGTCCTGATCGGGAGAGAGGCACGCGCCTTGCCGCTGGGCAACGTGGGCGGAGAACCCCGCGCCGAAGTCGCCGCCCTGCGTGATATCACCCTGACCTGCTTGCAGAGCGGACAGGCCAGACAGGCTGCGTACCCCGATCAGGAATCCCCGAAGCTATGGCTGCAAGCGGCTCCTGCCTTTACCGATCAGGGAATTATTCGCCTTGTGGTGGCGAACGTTCACAGTGCGGAAGGTACGGAACCCTTTCCTCGAGACAAGGAGGAAGAAGAACCGGATTTCACCGCGGGCGTGCAACCGGACGAAGATAATGACGAGGCCATCAGCGCCCTGACCAGGGAATTCGGCATCATCGCGCGCAGTAAACCCATGCTGCGGGTCGTACAACGGGCAGCCAAGGTAAGCCAGAGTGAAAGCTCCGTACTGCTGCAAGGCGAATCCGGGGTAGGCAAAAGCATGCTGGCCGCGCTTATTCACCGCCTCTCCCCGCGCGGACAGGAAGCCTTTGTCCCCATCAATTGCGGGGCAATCCCCGAACAGTTGATAGAAAGCGAGCTGTTCGGCTATGAGCGGGGCGCGTTTACCGGCGCTTCTCCCAAGGGGAAAATCGGCCTGATTGAATCCGGCAACGGCGGCACGGTCTTTTTTGACGAAATCGGTGAACTGAGCATGCCGATGCAGGTCAAGCTTCTGGATGTCATTGATAAAAAAGCGTTTATGCGCGTCGGCGGAACCCGTCAGATCAAGATAGATTTCCGGATCGTGGCTGCCACCAACCGCGATCTTGAACAGGATGTCGCGGACGGCAGATTCCGCAAAGACCTCTTCTACCGCATCAACGTCATTCCGATTGATATTCCGCCGCTCAGGGAGCGGAAGGAAGATATCATGGCGCTGGCGCTCAATATGCTGGCCCGCTACAACGCGGGGCATTCCGTGCGTAAACGCCTCTCGCCGGAAGTTATGCGTCTTCTGTTGCAGCATGATTTTCCCGGCAACGCCCGCGAACTGAATAATGCGATGGAATGGATGCTGGTCATGGGAGAAGGGAACGTCCTGTACCCCAAGGATATGCCCATGACGTTCCAGATAAAGGCCGGTCTTGGCGGGTCCACGCAAGAGCCCTGCCATGAGCAGATGCCTGATTTTGAAGACATGCTGACGTTTGAAGGCGGCTGTTCCCTGAAAGACGCGGTGCAGACATTTGAAAAGCGCTATCTGGAACAGACGCTTTCCAGACATGAAAATATGCAGGCTGCGGCACGATTTCTTGATGTGCACCCCACAACGTTGTGGCGCAAACTGACCCAGCACAACATCTTGGGTTACGGGAAAGACGAATGAGCGACGAACCCCGCACCTCCACCACCCGTGAGATAAACGGAGCCGCCTTGGCCGGACGCCCGGAAACGGCCCTGATTTTTCATATCCAGAAAGGCTCCATGCAGGATGGTCCCGGTATCCGCACGGTTGTGTTTCTTAAAGGCTGCCCGCTGCGCTGCCGCTGGTGTTTTAACCCGGAAGGATTTCGCTTTCAGGCGGAATTGCGATTTTGCAAAAACATGTGCATCGGCGCTGCCGACTGCGGCCGCTGCCTTGATGCCTGCGAATACGGCGCGTTGCAAAAAGCCGCACCCGGCTTCGGCAGTGGCATCATCGTCCAGCGTCAGGTCTGCCGCCTGTGCGGGGCCTGTACTTCCGTCTGCCCCAGTCAGGCCATTTCCATTGTCGGTGAAGCGATGCACGCGGACGCCATCGTGGATATCGCCGGACAGGACAGGGATTTTTACGCCGCGTCCGGCGGGGGCATAACCCTGAGCGGCGGCGAACCGCTGGCCCGTCCCGCGTTTGCGGCGGAGATACTCCGCAAATCACAGGAACGCGGCCTGCATACGGTGCTTGCGACCAGCGGCTGGTATGACATGGATAACCCCTATGTCCGGGAAAGTCTGCGCCACACGGACCTTGTCCTTTTCGACATCAAGCATGTTGACGGCGTTCTGCACAGGCAGTTTACGTCGGTGGACAACAGCAGGATCATTGAAAACCTCCGGCGGCTTGGGCGCGAGTTTCCTGACCTGCCGATAATCGCCCGCACGCCCGTTGTGCCGGGTTTCAACGATACGCACAAAGTCATTGAAGAAATTGCCCTGCTCGCGGCCAGTATCCCCAGCGTATGCGATCATGAACTACTGCCCTGCGAACTTGTCGGTGAAGCGAAATACGCGCAATTCGGCCTCCCGCATACCCAGGCGGGCAGCAGAAGTCTGGAATTTCCCCTTCTTGAGGAACTTTCGGAAATCGTCGGCAACACCAGAGGATAATATATCCCGCAGCAATCAGGAACAAACGTATGTACAGACCCGAAACTGCCGTTAATTCCCCCCGCGAGCGCACCCGGCGTATTGCCGCCCGCTTCGTGGATTCCCAGCCGCTTCTGTCGGTGGAACGCGCGCGTCTGTTCACGGCCTCGTTCAAGACAACCGAGCATTTACCCCTGGTGCTGCGCTGGGCCATGGCTGTGGCTCACGTCATGCGGCATATAGATGTCAGAATTTTCCCCGATGAACTTATCGTGGGCCGGGGAGGCCCTGAAGGGCGCTACGGCATTCTCTACCCGGAACTGGAAGGCGCGTATTTCTCCCTTTCCGGCACCTTGCTGGAAAAACAGGAAGGGATGCCGCACCAGTTCACGTCGGACGATCTCGCGGTCATCCGGGACGAGCTGTTGCCGTTCTGGGCCGGGCGGACCTTTCGTGAAAGCCTTGCCTATTCCCTGCCGGATGATCTGCGCCGCCTCGTATACAAGGACGGTGATATCTATACTCCTTCAATGGTTATTTACGAATCGGCAACGGTACGCCATTCCCTGCAATGGGTTCTCGACTACAAAAAAGTTATTGAACGGGGATTTGAGGGACTGCACGCCGAAGCGAGCGAACTGCTGCGCACGCTTGATATCAACAATCCCCGTCATAACTGGGATAAAGCGCCGTTTTACCGGGCCGTTATCGTCATCTGCGAAGCCATGCGCGATTTCGCCTTGCGCCATGCCGAATGCGCCCGGACCATGGCCGCATCATGCGATGATCCGCACCGGCGTCAGGAACTGGAAACCATCGCGGATATCTGCTCGCACGTACCCTGGAAACCGGCCCGCACGTTCCATGAAGCGCTACAGGCGCAATGGTTTACACAGCTTGCAGCCCGGTTTGAGCAAATGCACGGCGGCATTGTGGGTAACGGACGTGTCGATCAGTACCTTTACCCCCTGTACCAGAAGGACCGGGAAGCGGGCAGACTGAACGAGGCGAAAACCATGGAGCTGCTGGATTGCCTGTGGCTCAACATGGCCCAGTTCCTGCGCCTGCAACCCACCATTGCCGGATTGCAAATTTACGAAGGCAACGCCCACTGGGAACACACAACGCTGGGCGGCGTGCTGGCGGACGGCAAGGATGCGGTCAACGAGCTTTCGCTGCTCGTCCTTCGTTCCCGGCGCGAAATGCCGCTGCCGTACCCGGATGTATGCGTCCGCATGCATCCGGACCTTCCGCAGGATTTTCTGGAAGAAGTCGTCCAGACCATAAAAAGCGGCTGCGGTGCGCCGAAATTCCTGAACGATGCGGAAATCATCCCCGTACTGCGGGCCAAGGGAATCGAGGAAGCCGAAGCCAGAGATTACTGCGGTTCCGGGTGCAGTGAGGTGCGCCTCATTAACAGGGATACCTATCTGACCGGTACCACCTGGGTGAATCTGGCAGCGGTCCTTGAAATGGCGCTGTACAACGGCCATTGCAGCATGAGCACGGATAAACCCCTGGGACTCACCACCGGCGATCCCAGAAAATTTACCAGTTATGAAGCCTTTGAAGAGGCCTTCCTGACCCAGCTGCGCTATATTCTCCGCCAGACCCTGAAGCAGCTGTACATCACGGATACCTTGCGCCCCAGCCAGATGGCGGCCCCACTTATTTCCGCCCTGCATGACCTGTGCATGGCACAGGGGCGTGACATCAGCGAAGGCAATCTTGAAAACAGTCTGCGTTCCGGCTGTCAGGTCGGCATTACCGGCTTTGCGACCGTGGTGGATTCACTGGCCGCCATCCGCTACCTGATTTATGAACAGGGGCTGATGGACATGGACAGGCTGTTGCAGGTTCTCTCCAGAAACTTTGAAGGGTTTGAGGTTGAGCGCCACCACTGCCGCAACGCGCCGAAATACGGCAACTGCATTGCGGCGGTCGATGCCATCGGGCGCAAGCTTGAACAGTTCATGGTCGAAGAATGCCAGCTGCATGTGGGCTATTATGGCGGGCAGCCGCAAATTATCTATGTCCCGGTAACCAGCCACATCGCCATGGGCCGGGTGACGGGCGCTTTACCCAACGGACGCCGCGCGGGCGAAGCGCTTTCCGCCGGAATCAGCCCCAGTCCGGGCGCGGCCCGCAGCGGGCCGACAGCAGTTCTTCACTCCGTTGCCGAAACCAAGTATGAAGCGGGCACAGCCCGCGCGGCCCGCATGCTGGATATTCCCGTTCCGCCGCGCGGGGTGGATGGTCCCGAAGGCACCCGCAACCTTGCCGCCTTCATCCGGGTCTGGTGCGCCCAGAAACACTGGCACCTTCACTTGCACATGGAGGATGAGGCGCTTCTACGCACGGCCAGCAACGACCCGGAAAAGTTCCGCTTCCACCCGCCGCACCTTCCGGGCTACGCCTCGCTCCCCAACGACCTCACACCGGAAATGATACGGAGCATCCTGTCCTGCCCGCAAAACTTTCTTGAGTGAAGGAAAACGCCCCCGGCGCATTGCACATTTGCAATACATCTTTTTTTCCCGCTCATAGAGGCCTTTTCGTTTCAGACACAAACGCCAGAGGCGATGCTTTCAGGGAAAGCATCGCCCTTTTGTATTGCATTGCAGCAATGCCTTCATGGCGGATAGTTTAATATGCTGAAATAGTTACTACATTTACGTGGCATGCTTTTTGTAGCTCCTGCGAAAAGGCGTTGTGAACGCCACATGTTTATTATTCGCCTATTGCGCCATCGCGCATTGGAGGAGCATCATGAGCCAGCCGTGCCTGACAGAACAGGAAAAGTATCTTTTGGAATTGTCGCAGAGTGGCGAAAATCCCCTTGCCCAGACGCATCCGAGGCTGTTCAAGCTTATGGAAGTTTTTGAAGGGAAAAAACCTTTCATCGATGTGGAGCGGGCGGTTCTTTTCACCGAATCCATGCGCGAAACGGAAGGCGAAGCCCTGGTGTTGCGTTGGGCGAAAGCGTTGAAGCACATCGCGGAACGCATCAGCGTGTATGTTGATGATAACCAGCTTATCGTTGGCCGCTGCGGCCGCCCCGGATCGCGCTACGGTATTCTGTACCCGGAACTGGATGGCGACTATCAGGCTGTGGCGCTGCAAGAGCTGCCCAACCACGAGTCCGCTCCGTTTGAAGTCCGGCAGGAAGACGCCACGCTGGTGGAAACCGTCATCACGCCGTACTGGAAAGATAAAACCTTCCACCAGGATCTGAACAAACGCCTGCCCGCCGCGTCGCACAAGCTCGCCTACGCGGATGAGGGTGGCTACATTTCGCGCTATATCTGCTGCGAAACCGCTTCCAACCGTTCATCCTTGCAATGGTGCCTTGATTATGACCGGCTGTTCAGCATCGGCTTCAAGGGCGTGCGCGAAGAAGCGCAGGCCAGGCTCGCCCTGCTTGACCCCAACGATCCGGCGGATCAGTGCGAAAAGCGCCCGTTCCTCGACGCCATGGTGATCCTTTCCGAAGCCATCACCACCTGGGCGCGGCGGCATGCCGAACTGGCCCGTTCCCTTGCTGCCAAGGAAAAAGACAGCAAGCGCAAGGAAGAGCTGCTTGTTATCGCGTCCAACTGCGAATGGGTGCCCGAAAACCCGCCCCGCACGCTTCATGAAGCGCTGCAGGCCCACTGGTTCGCGCAGGCGTTCGCCAGACTGGAACAGAAAATCAGCTCCAACCCCACGAACGGCAGAATGGACCAGATGTTCTGGCCCTATTACAAGAAGGATGCGGAAGCCGGCCGCATGAATGAAAAGAAGGCCGTCGAACTGTTCCAGTGCATGTGGGTCAATATGGCGCAATGCCTCGACCTGGCCATTACGCCGTACAACAAGGCCACGCACGAAGGCTATTCCCACTGGGAAGCGGTTACCGTGGGCGGACAGACCAGCGATGGCCGGGACGCGACCAACGAACTGACCTATATCATCATGCAGTCCAAGCGCGAATGCCCGCTGCACTACCCCGACCTTGCCGCGCGTATCCACAGCCGTGCGCCGGAACGTTACCTCACCGCCGTTGCGGATATGATCAAACAGGGCTGCGGGTTCCCCAAGCTGCTGAACGATGACGAAATCATTCCGCTGCATCTGGCCAAGGGCGCGCCCCTGAAAGATATTTACGACTACGCCGCTTCCGGCTGCGCGGAAATCCGCATGCCGCGCGTGGATACCTATACCAGCCCGCTGGTGCAGATGAACTTCGCCGCCGCCGTGGAACTGGTGCTGTATAACGGACGCATGATCAAGTACGGCGATGAACTGCTTACCGTGGAAACCGGCGATCCCACCACGTTCACATCCTGGGAACAGTTCTGGGATGCCTACGCCACGCAGCAGACCTACCTTATGCGCCACGCGTTCATCCAGCAGTACCACATTATAAAAACCCGCGCGCAGCATTTTGCGACGCCTCTTTCCGACGCCCTGCATGTTCTGGCGATGGATGAATGCATCGACCTGCATCAGGGGCACGAATATAAAGGTGGGCTGAATCTGGGCTACTTCGAATGCCTCGGCTACAGCACCACGATCGACTCGCTCTCCGCGGTGAAAAAGCTTGTGTTCGACAGCCGCAAACTCAGCATGAGCGATCTTATCGCGGCCCTTCGCGCCAACTTTGAAGAGCGCGAAGATATCCGCCAGATGCTCAAAAACGCCCCCTGCTTTGGCAACGATGATGAATATGCCGACTCCATCGGCCTTGAAATCGACCGGCTCGCGCAGGAATTCAGCGCGGCGTACGCGTCGAAACTCGGCATTCGCTGCGATTTCCGTATGGTGCCCTTCACATCGCACGTGCCTTTCGGGCGTATCGTTTCCGCGACGCCCAACGGCCGTTTCGCCTGGACGCCGCTGTCCGACGGTTCTTCCGCCTCCCACGGCGCGGACGTGAAGGGCCCCACGGCCATCCTGCTTTCCAACTACAACACCAAAAACTACAACATGAGCCAGCGGGCCGCCCGACTGCTCAACATCAAGTTCACGCCCAAATGTCTGGAAGGCAAGGAAGGGACGCGTAAACTCGTCGCCCTGATCCGCGCGTTCTGCGACCTTCGCCTCTGGCATGTGCAGTTCAACGTGGTCAACCGGGAAACCCTGCTCAACGCGCAGAAAGACCCGGAAAAGTACCGGGGGCTCATTGTGCGTATCGCGGGATACAGCGCATACTTTACCGAGCTTTCCAAAGACCTTCAGGATGACCTGATCGCCAGAACGCACCACGAGTATGTATAAGGTTTCGCCGCCCCGCGTGCTACGCGGGGCGGCTCCTTTTACCCGGCGCGAAACCGGGTGCTGTTTCAGACATTGCGATTGTGCAATACCCCACTCTTCCCGTTCCGCCACACGCCGGAGGATGCATGCATAACGAATCCCGGGGAATCTGCTTCAACATCCAGAACTACTCGGTGCATGACGGGCCCGGTATCAGAACGATCCTGTTCATGAAAGGCTGCCCCTTGCGCTGCGCCTGGTGCAGCAACCCCGAATCGCAACGCTTTGAGCAGGAAATCGGCTATTCTGCTGACAAATGCCTGGGCTGCGGGCGTTGTGTGGAAGCCTGCCCCAACAAGGCGCTGGCCCTTGGCAGCAACGGGCTTGTGATCACGCGCGAGCGTTGCAGTATTGAAGGCTGCGGCGCGGCGTGCTCGGAAGTCTGCCCTTCCAAAGCAATTGCCGTGTACGGTTTTTCACTGAGCCCGTCCGAGGCTCTGGACAAGGTGGAACGTGATTCTGCCTTTTACGCCCGCTCCGGCGGCGGCATGACCCTTTCCGGAGGAGAACCCCTTGCCCAGCCCGCGTTTCTTGATGGCCTGCTGCGGGAAGCGGAAAAGCGCGCCGTGGATGTGGCCGTGGAAAGCTGCGGCTTTTCTTCCGAACAGACCATGCTTGAGATGTGCAAACGCATCGACTATCTTCTTTTCGACCTGAAACACCCGGACCCGGCGGTTCACGAACGCGTGACGGGAGTTTCCAACGAGCCGATTCTTCGCAATCTCGCAAGTATTCGGAAAACATACCCTTCTTTGCCGGTGCATGTCCGCACGCCGGTTGTTCCGGGAGTGAACGATACGCCTGACGTCATCGCATCCATGGCGCGTCTGGCCTGTGATCTCGGGGCCACGCAATATGAACTGCTGCCCTTCCATCGTATGGGAGAGCAGAAGTACCGCTTTCTGGACAGAGAATACCAGTTTCAGGGGCGGGCCCAGCTGACGGCCGAGGATTTACAGCCCTTGCTGGAAGCGGCAAACCGGTATTTTCCAACCAAAGCGCGTGAGGAAGAAGAAACGCCGTAACACGGTGAGAGGGTAAAGGCCGCATTGCCCCGGCGCACGCAACGTCCCGGACAGGCGGTATCGTTTTCATACACAGGGAACAGGTTTCGGCCTTCCCGCAATCAGGGGGCGCAGCATGCCGGAAATCACACCGGAAACCAGTAGGGTCCGTCGGTCATCTCCCTGGATTATTCTCGGTCTGCTTGCGCTGGCCTATATGTTCATCCCCTTTCATCGTTCCTGCCTGTCCATTCTGGCCCTCGATATAATGGCCGACACCGGAATGGATGCCGTGGCCTTTGGCGGGCTTTCCTCGGCATTTTTCCTCACATTCGGCCTCATGCAGCTTCCCGCCGGTATTCTCAACGACACCCTCGGCCCGCGAAAAATTCTGCCCCTGTTCATGGGGCTTGCGGGGCTGGGCGCGCTCACCATGGGCCTTGCCGACAATACAACGCTGCTGACCATGGGCAGGGCGCTGGTCGGTTTCGGGATATCCGTCATCTATCTGAGCAACGTCAAGATTGTCGCCAACTGGTTCCCCGCCGACAAGTTCGCGGCTGTGAACGGACTGTTTGTCAGCACGGGCGGTCTCGGTATGATTCTGGCGTCCGGTCCGCTGGCCTATGCTTCACAGTGGGCCGGCTGGCGGGCGACCTTTATCGGCGTCGCGGTGGCCTGCATAGCCCTGGCGCTCTTCATGCGCGTGTACGTCTACGACCGGCCCGACGGCAGGGAGCATGGCACGCTTCGCACGCAGACAGGTTCTTCCTCTTTCAGGGCTGTATTGGCCCATATGCCGGTCATCCTGAAAGGCAGAAACTTCTGGGCGCTGTGCGTATGGTCCTTCTGTCACTTTACGCTGGGCAGCGGCTTTGGCGGGTTATGGGGTGGCGCGTACCTTGTCCATGTACACGGCCTTGATCAGGCCGCCGCCGGAAACGTGCTGAACATGATGGGGCTGGGCCTGTTCGCCGGAGCGGGTTTGCTGGGCTGGCTTGCCGGCAGCGTATTTCATTCCTGCAAACGGCTCATGCTCATCTGCTCCATCCTGTCCACCGCCGCCTTCACGATTCTGGCGCTATTCGGCGATTCCCTCCCACTGTGGGGGTTATACGTCTGGTTTTTCAGCATGATCCTGATAGGCCTTGGCCCCGTTTCTCTGGCCTTTGCCTGCGCGAGACAGCTATACAGCGCGGCCATGGCCTCCACAGCCGGGGGGCTGCTGAATACCCTGCCGTCTTTCGGCGTCGTTATCATTCAACCCCTGACCGGGTTCATTCTCAAGGCGTTTTCCGAGCCGGGTTCACAGGTTTTCCCGTCAATTGCCTACAGTATGGCCTGTATCCCCTTTATTCTTCTCGGTATTATCGGGGGTATCGCCATCGTGTTTTTTCAGGAACGCAGCAATGCCGACTGACCGGGCGCGTTCACGCGGGACATTTTCCCAACGCGGCGCTCTGCTGCCCCGCATGCCGCAGCCGGACAGCGAAGATATTCCACATTGCAAATATGCAATGCGCCCCGCTCCTTCTGGCTGTTTTTAGCTATAACATGGCAATTTTACTTGTTCTATACGATGTGGTCTAGATATTGCTAACTTTTGTACCATACCGCAACAGGATGCCTATGACACATACTACGATTCTTTATACACATGGGCCTATTGTAACGATGGATCCCGCGCTTGGAACGGTCGAGGCCGTCGGGGTGCGCGATGGCAAAATCATCGCCGCCGGCAGGCGTGACGTCGTGCGCGACGTTCTCGGCAAGGGTGCCGTTGTCGAAGATTTGCGCGGGCAGACCATGGTGCCCGGATTCATCGACGGGCACAGCCATTTTCCCAGTGGCGGCATGAACCGGCTGTTCGGCGCGGATATGAGCGTGCGGAACGTTCCGGAAGCGCTGGAAAGACTGGCCGCCACAATGCGGGATACCAGGCCCAGTGAATGGATCGTGGGACACAGCTACGACGAACAGGATACGGAAGAAAAACGTTTCCTCACCCGGCATGATCTGGATAGCGTCACCACAGAGCTGCCCATTTTCATGCGGCATATTACCGGCCATACGGGCATGACCAATTCCCGCGCTCTGGAGCTGGCGGATATCGGGCCGCATACGCCGGATCCCTCCGGCGGCATAATAGAACGGGACGAACAGGGCGTGCCGACAGGCGTACTGCACGGCATCCCCGCCCAGAGCCTCGTCCGGAAGCTGATTCCCGGCTACACATGGGATGAATTGCGTCAGGCGCTTGAATCGGAAAGCGGCGTCTACGCCGGGATGGGGATAACAACCGCCCAGGGCGGCCCTGCTTTTTCGCCGATGGATGCCGAGCTTGGCTACAAGGTAACGGAATTTCTCGTTGAGCAGGCCCGGCAGGATGCACTGCCCATCCGCATGGTTCTTTTTGTGCGGGCCAACGCCCTTGAAAATCTCGCGCCATACGCTTCCCCCGTCCCCGGGACGGATCTTTCCGGCAACGGCATGGTAACGCTTGGCGCGGCAAAGCTCTGGGCCGATGGCGATCCGCGCACCCGTACCGGATTTTTCAGCCGTCCCTACCCGCCGGAACCGGGGGAAAACGCCCCCTATTACGGTGAATATCTGTATTCCGTAGAAGCGCTGACGGAAAAAATATTGCCCATGCACGAGGCCGGATGGCAGGTCGCTATCCACGCCAATGGTGACGCCGCTGTTGAAACCGTGCTGTCCGCCTTTGAAAACGTACGGCGTATCTGCCCCCGTCCCACCCGGCATCTGGTGATTCACGCGCAATATGCGACGCGGGCGCAACTGGCGCGTATGGCCGGAATCGGCGTGTATCCCTGTTTCTTTATCACGCCGCTGTGGCGGTGGGATGCACTCCATGCCCGGTACACGGGAGACGATATGGTGGCGCGCTTTGCCCCCTGCGGCGATGCGGAACAATTGGGGCTGCCGTTCAATCTGCATTCCGACGCGCCCATTACCAATCCATCCCCGCTCGGCATGGTGAGCCTCGCGACGACGCGTACGTCGCACAGCGGCACCGTGCGGGGCCGCGATCAGGCGATCAGCGTGTATTCCGCCCTGCGCGCGGTTACCGCCAACGCGGCCTTCCTCAATTATGAAGAGCATTGCAAGGGGTCCATCACCCCCGGAAAATACGCCGATTTTACGATTCTGGAAAAGAATCCCCTGACGGTCGATCCGTGCGAAATCCGCTCCATTGCGGTAACGCGCACCATTGTTGGCGGCCGGACTGTTTTCACGCGCTAGCGCGTTGCAACCGTGAAGGCGCTGCAAGACGGCTTTACCGGCCGTTACGCGGCAGTTTGAAATGACACAGGTTACAGAGGCGTTATCGGGCCGTGCCCGGCTGTCGATCGGAAAAGTGGTACACGTTTTCCTAACTATCTGAGAGGTATCTTATGAGCCAGAAGAAAATTGACCCTGACATGATGCCCGTGCAAGAAAGAATGGCTGTTTCCCGCCGTGATTTCATGAAAATCGCCGGTGTGTTCGGCGTGACCAGCACGGTAATGGCCGCTGCGGGCATGGCCGGAATCATCACAGCGCCGTCTCTGGCCAAAGCGGCCAACAGTGTGTACGAAAAGCGCTTCAAGCATCCCGCGAAATATTCGCTCAAATTCGGCGGTGCCGACAAGGACGCCCGCCGTCTGCTGGTCAACCGTATCGGCTTCCTCGATTTCGTACGGGATCTTGAAGAGCGCACCGACGGCGCCATGCGCATCGAATATATCGGAGCGAACCAGATCTGCACCGAAATGAACGCCGTTTCCAAAGCGCAGCAAGGTATTATCGATATTTACGGCTGCGCCACCCAGAACGCCGCCGCCTCTGCGCCGTATTACAACGTGCTCGACTTCGCCTACATGTTCCCGAGCAGAGCCTCCATCTATCATTTCCTGTTCGACCCCAGAAGTAACGCGCTGCTGCGCGAACCCCTGAGAAAAACCCACAAGGTGCACTTCCTCTTTACCGGCGTGGAAATGCGGAACCTTTTCATGGGTGAAAAATTCCGTGACAAGCCGCTGATCACGTCCATCGAGCAACTGGCGGGCACGAAAAACCGCTCCACCGGCACCCAGCTTGGCATTATCGCCATGAAGCTGCTCGGCCTCAACCCTGTGCCCGTGGCGTGGGAAGAAACGTACGACGCACTGAAGCAGGGTCTTGTGGACGGTCAGGAAACCATCGCCAACGCCATCCCCATGGCGAGCATGACGCCGGTTACCTCGCAGATGGTCGGCCTGGAATTCTTCCCCGGCACCATGCACACCGCCATGAACGCCACTGTTTTCGACAAGCTGGATGCCGAAATGCAGGAACAGATGATGGAATCGGCGTACTACACCCAGTCGTATATTCAGGGCCTCAACGAAGCGACCATGGCCAACCTTACCGGCGCGACAGCTCCTCCGGTCAAGGGCACGGAATTCGACAAGCACGGCGTGCGCGTTTCCATTTTCAGCCCGGAAGAAAAGAAGAAGTGCGAAGAAATGTCCGCGCCCAACTTCGTTCCCGAGCCGTGGGAACAATGGCGCGAGCGGCTTAACAAGTGGGCCGGCGGTATTGACGTGTACACGGAAATCCACAAGATCGCCCGCGAAATTCCTGCGGACATGCTTGCGGACAACGTCGAGCCGCGCCGCTGGTGGCGTTCCTGATCATTCTGCACTCAAAGCGCCCCGCTATCCGACTCGCGGCGGGGCGCCGAGATGCTGCAACAGCATCCCGGTGCCCCGCCGTCCCTTAAACAAATGCCGCCCGGCTGCCCAACAGGCTCGCCTGCTCAGGCTGTGACCCGCAAGAGAGGAGCTTATGCGTACCCTCAAAAACCTCTTACTATGGTTGGATGATAACGTAGAGAAAACCGTTATCATAGTTTCGTACGTCATTATGGCTTCGATCGTTTTCATCGAAGTAATCCGGCGGATGGCCTTCGGTCTGCAGGCGCCCTGGAGCACCCAGGTTCCCATTTATCTTTTCCTGTTTCTTACCTGGTTCAGTGCGGCCTACAACGCGAAAGTCAGAACGCACCTTTCCTTTGCCGGGTTGCGGGCCAAGCTTCCTCCATTTCCCAAACTCTGCTGCCATATTCTCGATTTTGTCTGCTGGGTCATCCTGGGCGTTTTCGTCATCTACTACACGTGCGAGCAGGTGATGATCAACAGGGACAACTTCTCCATGGTTTTCGGGACGGAGTTGATGGCGTGGTACTTCATGCTTTCCACGCCGCTGGGCTGGGTTTTTATTCTCTATCGGGTCACGCGGAACCTCATTTCGGACATCGGCGCGTACAGCCGGGGCGAAGAGCTGGGCGTACCCGGCGAGTTCGCTGGAGGTGACAGATCATGATGCTTGATATCCTTGTTCCCATTATTTCCATCGCCGCCGTCGCCCTGTTCGTTTTCGGCGTGCCCATTCTCGTGGTCATCGGCCTGTGGAGCATCTGCATCAGCTACCTCATCGACCTGTCTCTCGCCAACGTCGGCGTGACTCTGTACGAAGGCCTGAACTTTTTCGGGCTGCTGGCGATGCCGCTCTTCATTCTGACCGGTGATATGATCAACGCCGCCGGGATTGCCAGAAAACTTACCAACTGCGCGCATGCCTGCCTGGGCTGGCTGCGCGGCGGGTTCGGCATGGCCACACTGGGCGCATGCGGCATTTTCGCCGCTATTTCCGGCTCCAACGCCGCCACAGCCGCGACCATCGGTTCCATCATGTACCCCAAAATGATCGACGACGGGTACGAACCCACCTTTGCCGCCGCGACCATCGCTTCCGGCGGGACTGTCGGCATCATCATTCCGCCGAGCATTATCTTTATTACCTACGGTTTCCTGCTGAACCTGCCGATTAACGATCTGTTCACGGCGGGTTCTGTGCCCGGCATCCTCATGGTGCTTTCCATGATGGCCGCCTGTTATATTCTGGCCCGGAAAAACGGCTGGGGCACGCTTATGCCCTTCAGCCCCAAAGCGGCAATCAAGACGACCCTGCAGGCCTATCTCGGTTTTCTGGCCATTTTGCTCATTATCTACGGCATTTATTCCGGCTCTTTCTCCCCCACGGAATCCGCCGCCATGTGCGTGGGCTTTTGTTTCTTCGCGGGCCTTGGCATTACGCGGGAATTGAGCCTGCGCAAGCTTCCCAACGTTCTGTTCAACTCCGGCAAAATGGTCGGCATGGTCGCGCCGCTCGTTGCCATGTCCATCGTTATGCAGCAATGCCTGAGCGCACTGGGCATAGAAAAATGGATGGCCTCCACAATCGGCAACCTCGGTTATACGGGCGTCATGCTTAGTTGCATGGTGATCATCTTCATTGCGGGCATGTTCCTGGAAAGCGTTCCCGTGGTGACAATTCTGGCGCCGATCCTGGCTCCCATAGCGCACAGCGTCGGTGTTGATCCCATCCATTTCGGGGTCATCATGCTGGTGGGCACGGCTGTCGGTTTCATTACACCGCCCTTCGGCCTGAACCTTTTTGTGGTCAGCACGGTTACGGGGTTACCGTTTACAAGCATCATACGCTATATACCACCGTATCTGATCGCGCTGCTCGTTACCTGGTTCGCGATAGTGCTGTTCCCCTCGATTTCATTGTTCATGCTGTAAGGCACCTGGCAAACACAAGGGACGCCCCGCCTGAACCGACAGAGCGTCTGCCGGTTTCAGGCCGGGCGTCCGGTTTTGCATACCGCCCCGGTTCGGCGCACCGCTCGCAA
>JAJDHY010000156.1 GCA_030266385.1 Desulfovibrio sp. OttesenSCG-928-I05 | reverse complement strand
CGCCGACGCGGTGACCAGTGAAGAAGTGCCCGGACTCGCCATAAGCGTGCGCCATGCCGACGGCGAAAAATGCGCCCGCTGCTGGATTTACAGCACGGAACTCGGAACCGATCCGGCCTACCCGGATACCTGCCCGCGCTGCACCGAAGTTCTCAAGAAGTTGCAGAGCTGATACGCAGACGGCCTGTTCACACCATGAAACACGGGGTGAACAGGCCGTTTGAAAGCACAGTCGCTTAATTGGTTTTTTTCCTTCCTGTTACAGGATATACCTGAGAACAGGAGTACTATTATGGCACGTTATATCATCATCCTGCTCATCGGAGCCGTCGTCACGGGACTTGGACATTTTGCGGCCTTCGCCGTCCACCACGTAGCCGTGGGTGAGTACTTCCCTGTACGGCGGAACGCCGCGCGTGCTCATGCTGGCAAGGAGCGAGCTATGGAACCAGCCGCGATGCTGGTCGGAGCCTTCCAGATACAGGTCCGCCGGGAAGCTGCATTCGGGGCGCGCCTCGACAACCGCCGCGAAGCTGGTGCCGGAATCGAACCACACGTCAAGAATATCGCTTTCCTTTTGCCAGGACGCGCCACCGCAATGCGGGCAGCTAAGCCCCTTGGGGGCCATGTCGGCCACGTCCGTTTCAAACCAGTAGTCGCAGCCGGTGGGGTGTTTGGCGAAACGGTCGGCGATTTCCTTGGTCCAGGCGGCGTCATACCATGCTTCGCCGCATTTTTCGCAGCGCAGGGCGATGATGGGCACACCCCAGAGGCGCTGACGGGAAATACACCAGTCGGGCCGGTTTTCGATCATGTTGAAGATACGCGTTTCGCCCCATGCGGGAATCCAGCGCACGTCGTTCTTGATGGCGTTCAGGGTTTTGCTGCGCAGGTCGTTGGCGTCGATGCTGATGAACCACTGGGTTGTGGCCCGGAAAATGACGGGCTTTTTGCAGCGCCAGCAATGGGGGTAGGAGTGCGTGAGCTTGTTCCCGGCAAGGAGGTTGCCCACTTCTTCCAGTTTTTCAATGACCTTGGGGTTGGCATCGAACACGTTCAGACCCGCGAAAAATTCCACGGTATCAAGATACTGCCCCTGATCGTTGAGGGGGGAATAGATATCCAGCCCGTACTTGAGGCCCATTTCATAGTCTTCGCGGCCATGGCCGGGGGCGGTGTGTACCGCGCCGGTGCCCGCTTCGAGCGTTACGTGATCGCCGAGGACGATGACGGACGCACGGTCATAAAACGGATGCCGCGCGTTGAGGCCTTCCAGCGCCGCGCCTTTGGCGGTGCCCGCTATTTCATACTCATCCCAGCCGAAGAGTTTCGCGCTGTTCGCAACAAGTTCTTCGGCCAGCACGTAGTATTCACCCCGCGCCTTGACCAGCGCGTAGGTGAATTCCGGGTGCAGCGCCACAGCAAGGTTGGAAGGCAGCGTCCAGGGGGTAGTGGTCCAGATGACCACGTAGGATTTTTCCGGTTCGGCGGCGGGAAATACGTCTTTCAGTTTCGGATCGGTAAAGGGGAAGCGTACGTAAACGGAAGGGGAGCTATGGTCGCCGTATTCCACTTCCGCTTCGGCCAGGGCTGTCTGGCAGGAGTTACACCAGTAGATGGGTTTTTTGCTACGGGTGACGTAGCCCTTTTCCATGAAATTGCCCAGTTCGCGCGCGGTGGCTGCTTCATAGGCAGGGTCCATGGATTCATAGGGTTTATCCCATACGCCGAAAACGCCCAGGCGCTTGAATTCCTTGCGCTGGATATCGAGATATTTTGTGGCGTAGGCGCGGCAGCGTTTACGCACGGCGTGGGCGGGCATGGTTTTTTTCTTTTCGCCCAGTTCCTGTTCCACCTTGTGTTCGATGGGCAGTCCGTGGCAATCCCAGCCGGGCACGTATTCGGCTTTGATACCGGCCATATTCTTGGATTTGATGATGATATCTTTCAGCACCTTGTTCAGCGCGGTGCCCAGGTGAATATGCCCGTTGGCGTACGGAGGGCCATCGTGCAGCACGTAGGTTCCCTTTTCGCCGCCCGTGGCGACCATGGCATCGTACGCGCCGTTACTTTCCCAGAAGCGCAGGGTTTCCGGCTCCCGCTGGGTCAGGTTGGCCTTCATGGGGAATTTGGTGTCGGGAAGATTCAGGGTTTTCTTGTACGCGGCCTTGGCATCGCCGGCGGCGTTTTTCTGCTCGTTGCTCATGGCGTCTCCGAAACGTTTATCAATACGGGCGAAAAGCGCCCCTGCAAAACAGTTTCCCGGCAATACGCCGGGCTGCAAAGTTGAATAGGAATACATGGAACAAGAATGGTTCGAAGTCAAGGAAAGCAAAGAAATCATAGAATACTGAACGTTCCCGGCATGCTTGAAGGGTATCAGTCTTCCCCGTCGGGTACCCATACCGCCCCTTTCGCTCTCAGGCACCCCCGGATCCTTCCCCTTGCCATCTCAGGCAACGTTGTAGCGCCTCGCCTGCCACAGCTTCCCCTGCCTTTTTAACAAGC
>JAJDHY010000161.1 GCA_030266385.1 Desulfovibrio sp. OttesenSCG-928-I05 | reverse complement strand
TCCGTCGGCATCGAGGCTTTCTTCCAGTTCCGCCAGCGCGTCGTCTTTTTTATCCAGTAACGGGTAAAAGCGGTCGACGACCATATCCAGCGCGGCATAAACGAAATACGCCGCCACATGTTGTATATGGGCGGGAACAGGGGATGCCGCCAGCCGCTGCCAGAGCGAATCCACCAGCGTTGTGGGAGATTCCTCAAAGGAAATGATCAAGTTGCCGCTGTAGAAGATACAGAGGTGCTCGTTACGGCTGCCTTCCTGTGTCAGCAGGGGAGATTGCAGCACGAAAAAAAGGTACTCGTCCAGATGCTCGATTTTTGAGCGCCAGCCCTGGTTGAGCATATCCTCAAAGGCCATGTTCTGCAGGCCGTAATAATCCCGCAGGGCAAGGAGCGGAGCAAGATCGCCAAGCCCCGTAACGCGCACCCAATAGCTGGTTTTGCTTTTCGCGTCGGCTTTGGGCAGCGTGGAAATATCTGCTATTTCCCGTACTTTTCCCGCCATGTTTCCGGCGGCGGTAAGCACAGTGATTTTCGCGGGCGCGGAACCGGGAACGGGTGAAAGCGTGCCCGGAGGCGCCCCGGGTGTAATGCGCGGGCGTATGGCGATGCGCCGTCTGGGCTTGGGCGCTGTTGCTTTACTTTTTTTCACGCTTTTTTCTCGTTCATGCTGTGCCGCAAGGCAATGATGTAGCGAAAAGCGTCAGCCCGCAACCAGAGGTAACGGGCTCTCGCCGGGGCATCACGCTCGCTTTTCAGGCCTTTGTTCTACGCCAGATCCAGTTCCGCCAGAAACTCTTTGGGAACGTCATACCCGCTCGACAGGGCCAGCCGGGCGTGTTCACGCGCTTTTTCCTTGTCTCCCTTGTCCATCCAGGCCAGAGCAAGGTTGTTCTGGGCGGGGCCGAAGCCGGGCTCCAGAGAGACGGCCTTTTCACTGGCCTCAATGGCGGCGTCCAGCAGGCCCTGCATATGGTAGGCCGCTCCCAGGCTTGCCAGCGCCTGAATGAATTTAGGATCCCACTTGAGCGCCTTTTTCAGCGCGGCGACGGCCTCTTCGGCTTCCCCTTTCTGCAGGTGCACGAAACCGATATTGCCCCAGGCAACGGCAAAACGGGGGCGGGAGTTGGCGGCTTCCTTGTTGTAGTTGAGGCAGCCGTCCAGATCCCCCCGTTGCATGCAAATGCCGCCAAGCTGCACATAGGCTTCGGCCAGACGCGGCGACTGGCGCACGGCTTCCAGAAACGCCCGTTCCGCTTCCATGAAATCCCGGCGGGAAAGGTACGCGACGCCGAGATTGTAATAATGGTTGGCGCAGTTGGGAGATTGGGCGATTTCCGCCTTCAGGTCCGCAATGTATTCTTCAATGTCGTCGTAACGTTCTTTCATGAGTGGTCCAGGTATCCTTCGCTGCGGAGCAGCTCGTTGTACCAGAGGCAGAATTCATAAACGCCCCTGAACTTTTCATCCTTGTTCACGAGTCCGAGGGCGCAATCGAGCACGCCCTGACTGTACGCGTTATCTACCGGGCCGTTACGGCTTTGCAGGAAAAGCCGCACCAGTTGCTGGGTGGTGCGCCGGGTTACGTCAGTGCGGATATCAAGCGGATCCTTGGGTTCCTGAAAAGGATCCCAGGCGTCAAAGCCCAGTTTGTCCACAAAGCGTTTGCCGCGCGGCGACATGGTTTCGTAAATGGCTCGCTTCCGTTCCGTGTCGGCGTCGCCAAGAGCCTGCTTTTCTTGCAGTTCAAAGATATTGCGGTACTCAGCCATTGTTTTTGATCCGTTCGCTGTGGGCGGTCTGTATGCCGATTCCGAAATAGGCGGCGTTGTAATCGGTCAATAAGGCCATGGAAACCGGCACCAGCACGGTATGAATCTGCGAATACCCTGACCCGGCACAGCGGGCGAGTTCCACACTGAGTGTTGCAAGACGCCCGTACAGGGCTTCCATTTTTACCGTGGGGTATTGCTTGCCGGGGTCAAAGGCCGAAAGTGCGCAGGTATGTCCCTTGCCGCCGATGGCCGTGGGAATGCCGTACAAGCGGCAGGTGAGGGGGCGTTGCGCATACAGGGCGCAACGCCGGGATTCCGGGTTGCCTTCTTCTTCAACAAGGAGCGGACAGCGGATTTTTTCCCGGCTGAGTTGTTCCAGGATATCGTTGGTGTTTTCGCCCGCCTGCTCGGCCTTGAACGCCTTGCGTTTGATTTTGTGTACCGCCCGGTCCGCCGCGTCCGCGCGTTCCAGAATTGCCGAACGCGCCGGGCCGTGGGGAAACGCCGCGTTAAAGGCCCTGTTCAGGTACACCGCTTCTATCAGCGGGAGATCGAACAGGGCGTGGCAGCAGTCGGAACAGCCCGCGTAACAGGTGACGGCGGACGGATATTCATCCCGGACGCGGGTAAAGATGG
>JAJDHY010000160.1 GCA_030266385.1 Desulfovibrio sp. OttesenSCG-928-I05 | reverse complement strand
TGGGGCGCAGGTATCTTATGATGCTGCCGCATACACGGTTTTTTCCGAAAGCCAGTGATCGAGAAGGCGTTGCAGTTCTCCGATTTCAATGGGCTTCGAAAGAAAATCATCCATGCCCGCTTCCATGAGCGTTTCCCGTGCGCCGGTCAGGGCGTTGGCTGTCAGCGCGATAATGGGCAGCGTCGTGTATTCTTCCCCGAGTTCCCGTATGGCTTGTGTGGTTTCCAGGCCGTCCATTTCCGGCATCATCTGATCCATAAAGACGATGCTGTAGTGGTTGCATTGCACGAGCTGAATCGCTTCCGCGCCGGAAAGAGCCAGGTCGCAGGTGACGCCGAACATGGAGAGCAAGCCTTCCGCGACAACGAGATTCAGATGGTTGTCGTCAACAACCAGAACATGGGCGTTCCATTCCTGGGCCGCCGAATTCTGCGCCTGGGTGGTTTCGAAAAACTCTTCCTGGTTGCCGGGAATGAGCGGAATCCGGGCGTAAAAAGTGCTGCCCTTTCCGTACTCGCTCGCGACGCCCACGGAGCCGTCCATCATTTCAACGAGCTTTTGCGTGATGTTGAGCCCCAGTCCCGTGCCTTCAATCTGCGCGGCATCCTTGCCGCCGACCTGGCTGTAAGGATCAAAAATGATGGGTAGCGTTTCCGGCTTGATCCCTATGCCGGTGTCGGTCACTTCAAAGAGCAGGGTGCTGCCTTCGTTGGTCATCCGGAAGGATACCTTTCCGTGCTTTGTATACTTGACCGCGTTGTTCAGCAGGTTGAGCAGAACCTGCCGCAATCTGTCGACATCGCCGTACAGGCAGGGAGGGATTTCACCTATGTGCGTAAAGGAGAATTCCAATCCTTTACCACCCGCCATCAGTTCGATGATGGAACACAGGTTATCCAGCATCAGAAGAAGGTTGTAGTTGGCGGGCACAAGCTCGAACTTGCCTGCCTCCATCTTGGCGGAATCCAGAATATCGTTGATCAGCTTGAGCAGGGAGCCGGAGGAGAGCTTGATATCCTGAACATAGCGCCGCTGCTTTTCATTGAGGTCACCATTGAGCAGCAATTCCGAAAGCCCTGTGATGGCGTTCATGGGCGTGCGGATTTCGTGCGACATGGTGGCGAAGAACCGTGATTTGGCAAGCGCGGCGGTTTCCAGTTTTTCGCGCTCGAACTCTGCCTTGACGGCGGCTATTTTCAGTTCGTGAATTTCCGTCAACTGCTGGACCATGGCCCGCAAGGCGTTATTGAGAGCGGATACTTCAAGAGATAATCCCTTTTCCGCTGTCTGGCTGAAATCGACATCCAGCTTGCCTTCGGCTATTTCCTGGGCCTTTTTTCTAATTTTCCGCAGTTCACGGGCGATACTTCGGGCGACGCCGAACGCGCACAGCGAAACGATGACAAACGCGGCGGCAAGCACGTACAGGATTGAGGTGATCAGGTCATGGGCGGGCGCGCGCATCAGCGATAAGGGCATTTCCGTATAGAGCAGGAGCGCCTTGTCGGATTTGTCGATGGAAACAGGCGCGATGCAGACGATCTTTTCCTCTCCTCTGGCGTCTTTGGCGTCGAACAGCATGACGGAACCGGTTTCGATCGCCTGCCTGATCTGGGACGAAGAGGCCAGAACGTTTTCCCGGGGCAGTTCGGCGGCATCCTGCGACGCGTATATCAGATCCCGGTCGGGAGAGAGGAGGTATATGGGCCGCTCTTTTCCCAGAACCTTCAAGGAGCGTATGTAATCGAGCATTCGTTCATAACGGAGGTCGGCTCCGACACACCCGACAATTTTGCCGTTCTGCACTATGGGGAACGCGATGGTGACGATATAAACAACACCTTCCCCGATCTGGTAGTTGTAGGGATCAATGCTTTTGTAATAGTCGGCACCGCTCAGGTAGGGAATATGGAACCAGGCGCTTCGTGCCCGATCGGCCAGGGTTTCTTCAGTAACGTCATAAATTTCACGGATACCGGTGCTGTCCTTCAGGTAGGACTTTGTAAAAAAGTTGCTGGAATAAAACGTGCCCGGCGCAAAAGCAAACCAGACGTTGTATATGTCCGGCACCGAGGTGAGGAGCGTGAAAATATGCCCGTCGGCTGTCACGGTTGCATTGGCGGAATCGAAATCGAGCGTTTGCAGGCGGTTGCGCGTGCTGTTGAGCGCATCGGCGACTGTTTTGATCTGATGTTCTATCCGGGCGGAGAGATCTTCACTGAAAGAGAACAGAGTCTGCCGGGTGCTCTGTTCGACATTGTCTTCAATATACCCGCTTATAGACACGCACAAAAAGATACTGACACCCAAAAGGGGAATGAGGACGGCGGTGAAAATGCGCGTAAATACGGAATGTATTTTTTGACTAGCCATACTTCATCCCTGCCGGAAACATTGCCGGCCACTGCTAAACGTGATGGCACCCGGTACGGAGGCGTAAAAATGCCG
>JAJDHY010000159.1 GCA_030266385.1 Desulfovibrio sp. OttesenSCG-928-I05 | reverse complement strand
CGGCGGCTTTATTGGTGTTGGCTTCCATGTCCTTGCCGATCCAGGAGACGTGCTCGCGGATATTGGCCATTTCGAACATGTAGCGGTTCAGCCCGGCGCGTTCCACGGCCCGGCGGAACGTCGGTTCGTGCATGCGCGGGGAACAGGCCGCCACCACCACGCCATCCAGCGCGTGGGTCTTGATGGCGTCGATGATGCCCGCCTGTCCCGGTTCGGAACAGGAATACATGGTATCGGTGGCGAACACGACCTCATCATAGTCGCGCGCGATCTCGGCGACTTTGGCCGAATCCACGGTGCCCGCAATGTTGCTGCCGCAGTGGCAGACGAAGACGCCTATTCTCATGCCGCGACCTCCGCGTTATCGAAGGTTCCGGGCAGTACGCTTTTGTTGGCCATGAGCTTGCTCAGTACGGGTTTGGGGTCGACCACCAGCTTGTCGAAACCGAGGTGGGTATCCTGAATGCCGAAGGCCAGCCCCAGCAGTTGCGTGAAGTAGAATACCGGAATCTTGTAGTTCGTCTTGTTGTAGCGGTTCACCTGACTTTGCCGGAGATCCAGGTTCATCTGGCAGAGCGGACAGGCCACCACAATAGCTTCCGCGCCGAGGGACGCGGCAACGCCAAGCAGCCTGCCGGTGAGCCGGGTTACCGCATCGTTGCGCGGAATGCCCATGGACGCGCCGCAGCATTCCACCTTGAGGGGGAAGGGCAGTATGGTCGCGCCCGCCGCTTCCATGATCTTGTCCATGCTGACGGGGTTTTCCTCGTCATCGAACTCCATAAGATCATGCGGCCGGGTCATGAGGCAGCCGTAATAGGGGACGACTTTCAGCCCGGTCAGGGGCTGGACGACCTTGGCGGCGATTTTTTTCAGCCCGATATCTTCATAAATGACCTGAAGGATGGAACGCACACTGTGTTCCTGCGTGAGGGAACGGCCGAGAATCCGTTCGGCTTCGGGGCCGACGTTCTTGTCTTTCAGCCGGTGCAGGGCCACCTTGAGGTTCTTGAGACAGCTGGGACAGGGCGTGGTAACGTCCGCAAGACCCTGTTCTTCGGCCTGAACGAAATTGCGGGCCGAAAGCGCGGTGGAAAGCCCGTGGTCCACCGTGTGGGCCGGGGTGGAGCCGCAACAGCTCCAGTCCTCGATATCCTGGAGTTTCACATCCAGCGCGTGGCATACGGCCCGTGTGGACATGTCGTATTCCTTGCTGGTTCCTTGTCCGGAACAGCCGGGATAGTAAGCGAGGGAGTTATTTGCCATTGCGCTTGCCCTCATTGTAACGTTTGAAAATGTCGGCCACTTCCTTGCGCGCCTTGATGGTATGCGGCACAAGTGGCAGCTTGTTCTTGGGCAGAACTTTGGGCACAAGATCCAGATCGGTGAACGGCTTGAGCGCGAAGGCCATAAAGCCGCCCATGGCACCCATTTCCCAGCTTCTGCCGAAGCGCTTGACGGTTTCAAGGAAAGAGGCGGTGAACGCGCGTACGCCCCACACGCCGATTTTCTTTTCCCGCCGGGCCATGTGGCGGCACACATCCATGACGGTGGCCACATCTATATTGTTGGGACAGCGCACGGTACAGGATTCACAGGTGGCGCAGTACCAGACGGCTTTGCTGGAAAGCACCAGATCCTTCTGGCCCGCCTGGACCATACGCATGATGCGGTTAACCTGAAAATCGTAGGCGAATCCCATGGGGCAGCCCGCGGTACAGTTGCCGCACTGATAGCATTTGGAGACGGTTTGCCCGCTCTCTTTTTCGACCCGGCGGGTAAATTCCCGATCGGGCTTGCCGAGGTTCACTATATCCATCCCTGAACCGCCTGGGTTAAAAGGGTATTGAAACGCGGCCGGAACGCTTCGAAAAAACGGAAGGTCCCGATCGCGGCAGGTTGTATACCATGCTGCCGCCCGCCATTTATGTCAAGGGAGAGATGGACTTTGTGAAGGAGAGCACGAGGGGGTGCCGAAAAAGAGAAGAAAAAAACGGCGGAAAAACGGAGGGCGTCCCCGTTCGGCCGGTCGGGAAGGCGGGTGAATATTCCTGGCGGCGGGATTTTTTTCTGTTCGCGCAGTGTGAGAAACGCCCGGTTTTTACGCCCGTCTATATAGGGATACAGTGCCGGTAAAAACCATGCTGTCGTACATGATTGCATAGTACGCAACAATACGGTATACCCCCTCTCACTTCGAAGGGGCCGCCGAAATCAAGAAATTCTCTAGAGTCCCTTGGATTTCATGAAGCAAAAAAAGTTGAAATTTTTGCTTCATTTTCTTGACATGCTGTTCTCACTGGCATATGTAACACCGCTCTAGCATATAAAAGCACATCAGAATTTTTTTTGGAGGATACATGCCCACTATCAATCAGCTCATCAGGAAAGAGCGCAAAGCTGTTCTCAAGCGTCGCAAGACGCCCGCGCTCCAAGCCTGCCCGCAGCGTC
>JAJDHY010000155.1 GCA_030266385.1 Desulfovibrio sp. OttesenSCG-928-I05 | reverse complement strand
GAAGGCACAGGAAGAAGGGCGGTTAAATCCGGGCATCACGCCTGTTCTCGTTCTGACGTCAACCGTGAGCGTGATCATGCTTCCCCTCGCTTCGAGAGGGTTCTTTGACAAGATCCCAGTCCTTCCCCCGCTCGAAAAGGACATGCTCCGGCAGCACGCGCTGTCTCTGATTCTGGATGGCATTTGCGGGAACGGAAGCACGGAGGGCCAGCCATGAGACGGTACATCCCGGCGTTTCTTGTCCTGCTGCCGCTCGTTCTGGGGGGATGCGGCGATACCGGTACCGAAAGCTTTCAGGGCTATGTGGAAGGCGAATACCTGTATCTGGCTTCTCCGCGCGCCGGACGCCTTGAGCGGCTGGAAGCCGAACGTGGCGGCTCCGTGGAGGCGGGCGGGCTGCTCTTTGAACTTGAAGCGGAATACGAGCGCCTCGTTTTGCGGCAGGCCGAACAGGAGCTGGCATCGGCTGTGGCGCAGTTGAGCGACATGGGCTCAGGCAAGCGCCCCGAAGAAGTGGCCATGGCCGAAGCGCAGCTCAATCAGGCCAAAGCAGAGGCAGTCGCTGCCGCCGCGCTGCTGCGCCGTTACGAAACGCTCATTACGAGCGGCGGAATATCCCGGCAGGAACTGGATGATGCCAGAGCGGCGGCACGAACAGCCGGAGCCCGCGTGACGGAACTCGAACGTCAGGTGGATGTGTACGCTCTTCCCGAACGGGAGAATAAAATTGAGGCGCAGCAAGCGGCGGTAAAGGCTGTGGAAGCGCGTGTGGCCCAGGCCCGCTGGGAAGTGGCGCAAAAACGGGTAGAGGCTCCCGCAGCCGGTTTGGTCTATGATACGCTTTTCCGTCAGGGCGAATGGGTGCCCGCCGGAAGCCCGGTTGTGCAGATACTCCCGCCGGACAACATAAAAATCCGTTTCTTTGTGCCGGAACAACGTGTCGGCGGCATCCGGCTCGGCAGTCTGGTTGACGTACAGCTGGATGGCCGCGCGGAACCTGTCCGGGCGCAGATATCCTACGTTGCGCCCAACGCGGAGTACACGCCGCCGATTATCTACAGCAATGAAACGCGTTCCAAACTGGTGTTTATGGTGGAAGCGCGGACAGAGCCGCAAACGGCGACTTCCCTGCATCCCGGCCAACCCGCAAGTGTGCGTCTGCCATGACTGCCGTCAGCGCCAGTCCTGCCATTGACGTGCGGCATTTGAGCAAGAGCTTCAATGCCAGAAAAGTGGTGGATGACGTTTCGCTCACAGTTGGGCGTGGAGAAATTTACGGTTTTCTCGGCCCGAACGGCAGCGGTAAAACGACCAGCATCCGTTTGATGTGCGGTCTGCTTACGCCTGATTCCGGCAGCGGCACCTGTCTGGGCTTTGATATCCTGCGGGAAAGCGCCAGCATCAAACGCCGGGTCGGGTATATGACGCAGAAGTTTTCCTTTTGGGATGACCTGACCATCCGGGAGAATCTTGACTTTGTCGCCCGCCTTTTTGAAATGAAGAACCGGAAAGAAGCCGTGGAGCAGGCGCTTGAAAACCTGGGATTACAGGGCAGGGCGCGCCAGCTTACAGGCGCTCTTTCCGGGGGATGGAAACAGCGTCTGGCTCTGGCTGCCTGTATGCTGCACAAGCCCGAACTGCTTTTACTCGACGAACCCACCGCCGGGGTTGACCCCACAGCCCGCCGCGATTTCTGGGATGAACTGCACAATCTTGCCGCGCAGGGAATTTCCGTGCTGGTCAGCACACATTACATGGATGAGGCCGAGCGCTGCCACAAACTTGCCTATATTGCGTACGGAAAACTTCTGGCAGCGGGAACGTCGGCGGACATAGTCGCCGCGCAGGGCTTGCATACCGTCGCCGTACACGGCGGCCGCCTCCACGCCCTTGCCGGTCAGCTTGAAAAAGCGCCGGGTGTTGAGCAGACGGTAATGTTCGGCGCTTCCCTCCACGTCAGCGGCAGGGATAAGGATACTCTTATGCACGCCGTAACGGGCGCTGCTGGAGAGAATCAGCGTATCGAAGCGGCTGAAACAAGCCTTGAGGATGTGTTCATTTATATGATGAACCGTTCCCGGGATAATTTCGAGGTGCGGCAATGAGCCGGGAACGTGCATTTTCCTTCACGCGCTGGTGGGGGGTGGTGGTCAAGGAGTTCCTGCAACTCAGGCGGGACCGCATCACTTTCGGGATGATCGTGGGTGTGCCGGTCATGCAGCTTCTCCTGTTCGGATACGCCATAAACAGCGACCCCAAAAATCTCCCTACCGCCATGGTGTTTGGCGAACACAGCCAGTTTACCCGCAGTCTTGAAAGCGCGTTGCGTAATTCTGGATATTTTTCCATCACCGGGGTGATGAGCGAAGACGAGGCCCGAAACGCCCTGATGCAGGGGGAGGTATACTTTGTCGTTTCAGTGCCTTCTGATTTTTCCCGCAAACTGCTGCGCGGGGAGCGTCCTGCGCTGCTGGTTGAGGCCGACGCAACCGACCCGACCGCGACGGGCGGCGCTCTGGGCGCGTTGCAGGGCGTCATTCAATCCGTGGCGGAAAAAGAATTGACCGGCCCACTTGCCCAGC
>JAJDHY010000154.1 GCA_030266385.1 Desulfovibrio sp. OttesenSCG-928-I05 | reverse complement strand
CCCCAACTCGCCCGAGCTTATTTGCGAAATAGCGCAGCACCTTGGTGACAACGTCGTGCGCACCATCGCCATGGACGCCACCGAAGGGCTTGTGCGGGGGATGGAAGCCATCGATACCGGCAACCCCATCATGGCTCCCGTGGGCAAGGGCGTCCTCGGCCGCATTATCAACGTGGTGGGCGCTCCCGTGGACGAACTCGGCCCCATCGAGACCGATAAATTTGAACCCATCCACCGGCCCGCACCGGATTTTGCCGAGCAGAACACCCAGGTTGAGCTGCTTGAAACCGGCATCAAGGTCGTCGACCTGCTTGTTCCCTTCCCCAAGGGCGGCAAAATGGGCCTCTTTGGCGGGGCCGGGGTCGGCAAGACCGTTATCCTCATGGAAATGATCAACAACATCGCCAAGCAGCACGGCGGCCTTTCCGTGTTCGCGGGTGTTGGCGAACGGACCCGTGAAGGGAACGACCTGTACCATGAATTCAAGGACGCCGGTATTCTGGAGAAAGCGGCCCTCGTGTACGGGCAGATGAACGAACCTCCGGGAGCCCGCGCCCGCGTGGCCCTGACCGGCCTGACCGTGGCGGAATATTTCCGTAACGAGGAAAATCAGGACGTGCTGCTCTTCATCGACAACATCTTCCGTTTCACCCAGGCGGGTTCGGAAGTGTCGGCGCTGCTTGGCCGCATGCCTTCGGCGGTGGGGTACCAGCCCACGCTGGGCACCGACCTTGGTGCCTTGCAGGAACGCATCACCTCCACCAACAAGGGGTCCATCACCTCGGTGCAGGCCGTGTACGTTCCCGCTGACGACCTGACAGACCCGGCCCCCGCCACCACGTTCTCGCACCTTGACGGCACGCTGGTGCTTTCCCGCCAGATCGCGGAACTGGGTATTTACCCTGCGGTGGACCCGCTGGATTCCACCTCCCGCATCCTTGACCCGCTGGTGGTTGGTGAAGAACACTACCGCGTGGCGCGTCAGGTGCAGCAGGTTCTGCAGAAATACAAAGACCTGCAGGATATCATTGCCATTATGGGCATGGACGAACTGGGAGACGACGACAAGCTCGTTGTGGCCCGTGCGCGCCGCATTCAGCGCTTCCTCTCCCAGCCCTTCACCGTGGCCGAAACCTTTACGGGTACTCCCGGCCAGTACGTGAAACTGGAAGACACCATCAAGGCGTTCAAGGGTATCCTGAACGGCGACTACGACCACTTGTCGGAATCGGACTTCTTCATGGTGGGCAGCATTGAAATGGCTGTTGAAAAATACGAAAGCCGGGAAAAGTAAGAGTTCCCGCACAGGCGCTTTCGGGCGGCACCCCGCCCGGAGCGCGCTGAAAATGCTCGCAAGGAGCCAGACGCATGGATATGCTCCGACTGGAAATAGTCACCCCGGATAACACCGTGCTCGAAACCGAGGCGGATTTTGTGTCCGTTCCGGGCCTTGAAGGAATATTCGGGGTCCTTCCCGGACATATTCCCTTCCTGTCCGCCCTCGCGACCGGGTGCCTGCACTATACGAAGGGCGGTGAAACCCGCTATGTCTGCCTTTCCGGCGGGTTTGCCGAAGTATCCGGCAATACGGTGCGCATTCTGGCCGATTCAGCCGAAAAGCTTGAGGATATCGATACCGAGCGGGCTGAAAAAGCCAAAGAGCGGGCCATGGAACGCTTGCGCAAGGCAGCGCAGGAAGACACCATAAACGCCGCACGCGCGGAGGCTGCCCTGCGCCGGGCGATGAATCGCCTCAATACAAAATCCGCCATGCGCTAATCAGTGCTGACCAGCGCTGAAAAACGAATGGATGCGTCCTTGCCGTCAGGCAAGGACGCTTTTTTTCAAAAAATAATGGAATAACCACTATGCGGCATTGGCACAACGCTGTGTATTTTATTCTTTCTAGATTATTTCATAATTCATAACAGCTTTTCAATAAAACTGTAATTTTTCATACACACAGTCAAAAAAAGAAAAATACTCCCTGTTCATACGGTGAGAATATACACACTTGCATGGTGTTGCCCAGCGTGTACAGTACGGTAAAGAGATATTCTCTTGCACATATTGTCACTGGAGTAGCACTATGAGCATCGAAACACAAAGAACACCCACGACAGTCCGCCCTCCCGGTTCCCTTGCTCCCGCGTCGCCGGACAGCCTGCCCATGCCGCTCGGGCCTATCCTGCCGATGCTTCCCGAAACGGGCATGTTTTTCGAAAGCGCCGCCCGGCTCAGCCCGGAAGCGCTGTTCAACCTTGCCATGCAATATGAACACGGCGCGGGCCGCCCAAGGGACCGGGCCATGGCCAAGCACCTGCTCCGAAGCGCCGCCGACAAGGGAGCAGTCCCCGCCCTTATGCATCTGGCCGAAGAATGCCTGAAGGACGGGCGGATTACGGAAGGACGCGGCCTGCTCCTGCACGCCCTGACCAGGGGGCACGCCCCGGCGGCTGAAGAACTCGCCAACAGCTACTACCGCGACGACGGCGACATGGGGCAAGCCATGCGTTACTGGAACGAAGGGGCCAGACGCGGTCACGCCCGCTGCGCGCAACGTCTCGCCTTCCTCCACGAACTGGGGTGTCTGGGACAGGAAGCGCCGC
>JAJDHY010000150.1 GCA_030266385.1 Desulfovibrio sp. OttesenSCG-928-I05 | reverse complement strand
GTCTGGCCCGCCCCGAGTATCAGGATGAGGAGGACGGAGAATGAAAGCTGAATTGACTGAACAGATTATTCCGTTCCTTGTCGTTATTATCGCCTATATCGGCCTTATGGCGTACATCGGCTGGTATGCCACCCGCCAGACCAGAACCTTCAGTGACTATCTGGTTATGAGCGGCAAGGCCGGCGCCGTCCTTTCGGGCCTTGCCTACTTCGCCACCCAGTACAGCATGAGCACCTTCATGGGCGTTCCCGGCACCGTGTACCACGTGGGTTATGCGGGGATGTCCGTTTCTGTACCGGGTATCGTCTTCAGTATGATGATTCCGGCGCTGCTGGTCGGCAGACGCCTTATCCGGCTCGGACACCGCTACGGCATGCTGACCATGGCCGACTACCTGTCCGACCGCTATGAATCAACCGGCATGCGCGGCCTTCTCGCCGTCATCATGATTATCTTCCTCGTGCCGATGATGGGCGCGCAAACCATCGGCGGCGGTATCATTTTCAATACCTACACGGGCGCTCCCGAATGGGTGGGCATTGTGATCATGGGTATTACCGTCATCATGTACTGCATCACCGGCGGTATCCGCAGCATCATGATTACCGACGTTATTCAGGGCCTGCTCATGGTGGCGACGGCCGTTGTGACCTTCCTTGCGGCGCTGAAACTCGGCGGCGGCATGGAACTTATCAACCAGAAGCTGGTCGCGGCGGACACCCGCCTTCTGACCCACCCCGGCGTCAACGGCGGCATGCCCTGGGCCAACTACGCGTCCATGATCGTCATGTGGAGTTTCTTCACCATCGGTCAGCCCCACCTCTTCACCAAGTTCTTCACCATGAAGAACTACAACGTCATGTTCAAGGCCGTTATTCTCGGCACGCTGGGCATGCTGTTCTCCGCGACCCTCGTTGAATGGTGTGGCGTGCTCGGCCGCGTTTCCTTCCCCGACCTCGTGGGCAAGGATTCCGACTACATCGTGCCGTACATTCTCCATGCGGGCGTGCCGCCCATCGTTTCGGCCCTTATGGTCGCGGGCATTTTCTCCGCCGGTATGTCCACCATTTCCGGCGTGCTCCTGACCACGACCAGCGCCATCACCCGCGACCTGTACCAGCGCATCTTCAAGAAAGACGCCACGGATGCGGACGCCCTGCGCCTTTCGCGCTACGTGACGGCGGGCCTCGGCGTTCTGGCCATCCTTATCGGGATTTCCAAGCCTTCCAGCATCTTCCAGCTGGTGCTCTTCGCCTTCGGCGGCCTCGGCATCTGGGCGGCCCCGATTCTGGCGGGCATGTACTGGAAGGGCGCGACCAAGATGGGCGCCATTGTTTCGGTCGTTTGCGGCGAAGTCATCTTTGTGCTGCTGACCCTCAAGTTCAAGGCCCTGACCTTTGGTTTCAACCCCCTGATCATCGCCTGGATTATCGCCGTGATTATCCTTGTTGTGGTCAGCTGCTTTACGCAACGTGTCAGTGCGGCAACCATCGAACGGCACTTTGAAGCGCTTGACGCGCCCCTCAAGTCCGCTCCGGCAAAGTCCGCCCAAGCTGCCCCGGCCGACTAGGGGCTGATCCTCCCGGAGAGTCCTGTGCCTCCTCCGGGACCTTCCGCGCGGCCAGCCTGCCGGCCGCGCGGAAGGCACTCACAAAACCCGGCGCATGTGATTTCCCGTTTTCTCTTCGCCCCACAGCGCCGGAAAAGCTATGATCTGACCCCGGCACCGGAGCGGACCCTTGTCCTGTTTCCGGAATTTGCCGCCCGGCCCGTCACGAGGTATCCGTGACGCATGCAATGCAGGTCCTTACGGAGGATACAATGTATTTGGCTCATATGAACTGGCAGGAGGCGGAAGCCGCCCTGCGTACGGATAACCGTATCGTCATCGTTCCGCTGGGAAGCACCGAACAGCACGGCCCCATCGGCCCGCTGGGCACGGACTTCATCATTCCGGACCATCTGGCGTCATGTATTGAAAAACGCACCGACGTTCTGGTCGTCCCCACCATGCCCTTCGGGGTCGCCCTGCACCACATCGCCTTTCCCGGCACCATTGATATAGGCATGGAAGGCCTTTACATCGTCATGAAAGGCGTTGTGGAAAACCTGATGCGGCACGGGGCGCGAAAGTTCGTGTTCCTGAACGGGCACGGCGGCAATGACCCTTCTCTGGACAAAGTCGGCCTTGAAGCGTTCCGGGCCGGTGCGCTCTGCGCCCAGATCAACTGGTGGGCTCTCGCCCCCATGCTGAACCCCCAATGGACCACCGGCCACGGCGATGCGCAGGAAGTGGCCATGGTCAGGGCAATCGACCCGGCTCTGGTTCACGACGCATCCTACACCCCCACGCGGGTCAACAACATGACCGCGAATCTGGAAAACACCCACCTGGGGCAGGTGCGGTTCAAAAACGCCGCCGTCAAGGTCATTCGCGATGTCCGCTCCACAGTGGACAGCGGCGGCTTCGGCGGGCTGGATTCTTCACAGGGCACGCTGGAATGGGGCAAGGAAATGCTGGATGCCGTGGTGGACTACTGCGTCGAATTCGTCGACGAATTCAGAACAGTGGATATCAGCAAGGCGCACACGCATGACTAGCCCAACCATAAACAGCCCGGACCTGGGCGGTTCGCATGGCGAAGCGTCGTCCGCCCTTCTCGCCCCGCTGCTCGATCAGGTGGATGCAGAACGGCTGATGAC
>JAJDHY010000149.1 GCA_030266385.1 Desulfovibrio sp. OttesenSCG-928-I05 | reverse complement strand
GTAATGCGCCGCCTGTTCGGCGACTGCCCGGACGAGTCGGGAAGACCGGAGGATATGGATACAGAATCGCCCGCGACAGGGGTGCGCAGATCGCTCTGTTCGTGTGTGTGACCGGATTCTGAAATATCCGGGTGTTCGTTGTTCATGCTGGACATATACCGTAACGGCGTCAGCCTGTCTCCTCAGTGCGAAGTATAGTGATATGTCCCCCGCACAGGCTACGGAGGCTTTGATCCGGTGTGACGGTGTCCGGTTGCCCCGGCAAGCCCGACCACGCGCGCATACTGCGTCTGGACGCTACTGCGCGATAGTGATGCGCCCTTCCGTTTTCGGTGCGACGGAACCCCGGGAGTTTATATAAGCCCGTACCAGTTCCACCAGTTCCTGCGGGGGACGGGGCGTGTCGGTGCGGCAGCTGCCGCCGAACATGGTAAATCCGTCACCGCCCCCGGCAAGATAGGCGGGCAGGGTCAGGCTGTATGTTTTTTCCGGCTCAAGCGGGCGTCCATCCACAGTGACGGAACGGATGCGCGAGCCGGGTGCCGCTGCGGGGTTGTAACTGTAATGCAGGCCGGAAACCTGGAGAAACTTGCCGCGCGCCGTTTCCACGGAATCAACCGCGTGTTCAAGGGCGGCCAGCAGTTCGGCACCGGTGGCGTCGATAAGGCAGCTCATGTCATGCAGCGGCATTTCGCTTTGCAGGTCGCGTCTGGTCAGGGTGGTTCCCGCCGGATAGGTCTGGTTGCCGCGCAGCCCGCCGGAGTTGATAACGGCGATAGTGCTGCCGTAATAATCGCGCATGGCGTCGGTTACGAGGTTGCCCAGGGCGTTTTCCTGCGTGCGGAGCAGTTTTGTCGTGGTATCCACGGGGGTGGTGAGCACCCCGACCGGGATATTCATCAGCGCTTCAAGGGACCCCGCGTATTCGGCGATGGGCGCGACAATGTCGGGATCCGCCGCATAGTCGCCAAGCTTCAGGACTTCGGTATTGGCGACGGTGAGCCCGCCGGGAACCCCTTCCCGCTGCGCGAATTCGATGAGCAGTACATCGCTTTCCTTGCCGTGCACGGCAAAGAGCGCGTCGCCGTAGCGGGTGAAGGAACTGTCGCCGCTGCCGGTCGAGTAGATGAGAATATCAACGCCCGATTCCGCGAGAAGTTTTTCCGGCGCATCCGGTTTGAAATCGCCGGAAACGATGACCATCCCGGCCCCCTGTTCGCGGAGCGACGAGGCTATATCCGGCAGCAGTTCGTAGCCGCCTTCCACACGTACGCGCTCCTGCAGATACGACGTGCGGATTTCCGGGGAAACGAGCGCCCCGAAGCCGACAACGGCATCCCCTTCTTCCGCGCTGATGTCGCGGAAAAGGCCGGACGGTTCTTCCCCGGTCAGGGGGTCCGTCACGTTGGAGCAGATAATGGGGAACACCGCTTCGCGGCCACGCAGGGCGAGTTCATCTTCCTTGTGCATGAAATCGCGCCGTCCGGCGGCCATAAGCGTCGGTTCCAGAAGGTTCAGGAGGCCGATCATGTGCGCCCCCTTGTCAAAGGAGGAAAGAGGGCTCGGCCCGAGGGCGTTGCCGCCGAAAAACAGAATGACGTTGGGCCGTTCGGCGCGCAGGGAACGGACAAGGGTGGACAGTTCCGCAAGGCCGCCTGCGGCTTCGCGTTGCTGGATGTTGGCCAGGTGCGACGCGTATACAAGCGTGACGGCGGGCTCGGCTGCCGTGGCGTGGAAGGGGGAGAGAAGAAGCAGACAGAGAACGGCCGGTATCAGCACTGTAAAACGGCGCATACAATAACCCCTTGTACTTTTTGCCGTTCGGGGTTGCGTCCCGCGAACGGTTCGGCATATTCCGGCGCACAGCCGGCATGTTTCACTCGTCAGTCCCGGCGAATGCCGTGGCGGCTGACGCCCGGCCCCATACAGGACCTTTATAATGAACGGATGACGCGGCAGGGATTGCCCACAGCGACCACCCGTGCCGGTATATCTTTTGTCACGACGCTTCCCGCGCCTATGACCGTCCCTTCCCCGATGCTTACGCCGGGGCAGAGCACAGAGCCGCCGCCGATCCAGACCTTGTCGCCGATAACGATTTCCTTGCCGGATTCGATGCCGGACGCCCGTTCTTCGGGATCCAGAGGGTGCGTTGCCGTATAGATCTGCACCATGGGCCCCAGTTTGACGTCATGGCCGATGCGGACCGGGGCGACATCGAGGATGATGCAGTTCTTGTTGGCGTAGAAGCGTTCTCCGGTATAGATATTATACCCGTAATCACAGAGAAAGGGCGCTGTGATATACGCGTCGTTTCCGGCATTGGGCAACAGGAGGCGCAACGTGCTTTCCTTGCCGTCCCGGTCATCGGGCGCGAGCGTGTTATAGCGCTGGGACAGCGCCTGAGCGTGCAGGCGCTCCGCGACAAGTGCCGGGTCGGACGCGTCGTAGTTCTCCCCGCGTATCATTTTTTCTTTTTCGGTCATAACAGCCTGAGCTTTGCCGCAATACTCCCATGTTCCGGGGGCGGTCCACACCGGCGCGAGCGCCGGGAAAGAGTGTCGGTAAGCGTATACTCGGACTATATAGGCATATTTTGTGTTTTGCCAATAAGTAATTGGGCATGCCTCCGGCACGGCAAGGGCGGCCGGGAGGAGAGCAGAAGGGGCGGCGCGAAACGGGCCATCGCGGACGCCGGATAGCGTTCCGGCGCCCGTTTCCGGGAAGGCGTGCAGGGGATCTGTTACGCCGTG
>JAJDHY010000147.1 GCA_030266385.1 Desulfovibrio sp. OttesenSCG-928-I05 | reverse complement strand
CGAATATGAAACAAAAAGCAAGCTCCTACAATGTTTTTTAGAGTTAAATATAATAATATCAAACGATTATAATACGGCACGGCTTTTGCTGCTACTACACCAAACACTGTAACCCGGAGTCCGACATGAACGAACAGACCATTGCATCCATTGCTCAGGCCCTGTGTGACGCGGAAAAAAGCTCTCTTACCATCGAGAAGTTGTCGGTAGCTTACCCCGGCATCACGGTGGAAGATGCGTACAAAATCCAGCTTGAGGCGGTAAAACTCAAGGAAAAACAGGGCCAGGTCATCGTGGGCAAGAAGATAGGGCTTACGAACCTTGTGATGCAAAAGGCCATGGGCATTACGGAACCTGATTACGGGCATGTGATGGATGCCAATATGGCCGCGCAGGATGTGCCGCTTTCCATGAGCACTCTGGTGCGGCCCAGCATCGAGGCGGAAATAGCGTTCGTGCTTGGGCGTGACATCAAGGGGCCCGGCATTACCGCCGCCACGGTCATGGCCGCCGCCGAGGGCATTCTCGCTTCTTTCGAAATAGTGGACTGCCGCTTTCACGATTCCAAAATCGCTCTGGCGGATACCATTGCCGATAACGCGTCCTGCGGCCGTATCATCCTTGGCAGCCGCATGATTCCGCTGGAAGGGATTGATCTGCGTACCATCGGCCTTGTTCTGGAAAAGAACGGGACCATCATCGATATGGGCGTGTCCGCCGCCGTGCTCGGCAGTCCGGCGGCTTCCGTGGCCTGGCTGGCCAACAAGATCGCTTCCTTCGGCGTGTACCTGAAAGCCGGGGAAGTCATCATGTCCGGTTCCTTCACCAACATACATCCCATCAGTGCCGGGGATAACTTCACCGCCCATTTCGGCGGCGTGGGAAGCGTCAAGGCGTCGTTTGTGGAATAGAGCCGCCCGGAAGAATGTGGCACGAGTCTGCCGCCCGCCCCGGCGGCGCATCCGGATACCCTGACCAGAATACGGAGAAATTGTATGGCGAATATCGTCTTTGTCGATTCCCACATCACCGGGAGCGATCACCCCTGTTTCGCGACCATGCGGGAAACCTTTGAAAAGGCCGGACATGTTTTTTTTCAGGAAAGCTGCAAAAGCCGCGAGGAAGTGCTGGAAAAAACAGCCCACGCCCATGCCATCATCACCACCTACACGCCTCTTGACCGGGAAATCCTGCGTAACGCCCCGGAACTCAAAATGGCCATGCGTAACGCCATAGGCTACGAAATTCTCGATATCGCCGCCGGGACCGAACTCGGCATACCCATCTGCAACATTCCCGACTATTGCACCGAAGAAGTCGCCACCCATACCATGGCCCTTATTCTGGCCTGCGCCCGCAAGCTCAAGCCCAGCGCGGAACTCGTCCGCGCCGGGACATGGAAAATCGTCTGCGGCTACCCCATTGACCGCCTCAGCACCCAGACGCTCGGCCTCATAGGCTTCGGGCGCATCGCCAAGCTCGTCGCCGGCTACGCCAAGGCCTTCGGCATGACCATCATCGCCCATGATCCCTTTATTCCCGCCGACGTTTTTGCGGAACACGGCGTGGAAGGCGTTTCTCTGGATGATCTCTATGCCCGCTCCGATATCATTTCCGTGGGCGCGCCGCTTACCAGCGAAAACCGCCACATGATCAACGCCGCCAGCATCGCGAAAATGAAAGACGGCGTTATCCTCGTCAATACAGGGCGCGGCCCCCTTATTGCCACGGATGATCTTATCGCCGCTCTGGAAAGCGGCAAGGTCAAGGCCGCCGGGCTGGATGTGCTGGAAGAGGAACCCCTGCGGGATGCGGATGCGAAAATCCTTTCCCTTGATAACGTGATCCTGACGTCACATATAGGGTACGATTCCCAGCAGGCCATATGGGATAACTTTGACAAGGCCGCCAAAACTGTCCTTGCCACCCTGGCCGGGGAACTTCCCTATAACGTTCTGAACCTGAAGGAATTGGAAAAATAGCGCGTTTCCTCCCTCCGGAGACAGCACGTGCCGGGGGGAGGAAGCTTCTTTTTCATGCAGCACAATCCGGGAGTGGATAGCAGACAGTTGCAAAGAAAAGACACAGGTTCCGATCGTCTGTTGCAAACTTGACACAACTCGCCATGCCATGAAAAGCTGGGGTTTCTCCGCGCGGCTGCGGAGGCATTCTCATTTCTCCACCGGAGGCTTTTCATGGCGCACCATCTGGAAACGGACGTACCACCGCGCATGTTCAAAAAAATACTGGATGATTCGGATGACGGCTACATGATAGCCGACGCGCGGGGGGTGGTGGTGTACACCAACACGGCCTACCTGAAAGTTTCCGACCGGCTGGAAGCGGGCATGACGGGCCATAACATGCGCGAATACATTGAAGACGGTTCGCTGGAAGATTCCAACGCCCTGCGGGCCATCGAGGAACGCAGACAGGTTGTGCAGCCGCTCATGATCCGCAACGAAGTGCCGCTTTCCGTTACCTCCACGCCCTTTTTCGGGGAGGAAGGGGAACTGGAATACGTGGTCACGGTAACCCAAGATATTTCCCTGCTCAGCGATACAAAGCAGAAACTCGATAACTTGCTGCGCTTGCTGGAAAAACACCGCATGCCCGGCAAGGATATGCCCGGCGGCGGCGAAGATTTTGTGGCGGTCAGCGCGGGGATGCGCCGGGTGTTTGATCTGGCGGACAAGATAAAGAACACCATGCCCACGGTCATTGTGTACGGTGAATCCGGCGTGGGCAAGGATGTCGTGGC
>JAJDHY010000146.1 GCA_030266385.1 Desulfovibrio sp. OttesenSCG-928-I05 | reverse complement strand
ACCTTATGTATTCTCCACGGGTGAAGGCCCTGCCAGCCGAACTCGTGTCATTCCCGCAAATTACGCAGATTGTGTCTGCACAATTCACTCAGGAAAAGAGCGAGAAGATTGTGCAGACAGCGTCTGCACAATTGCCAGGATTGCCTCTAATTAGCTGGTCACATTATGTTTTTCTTATGGGTATTGCCAACCCGGAAGAGCGGATGTTCTATGAAATAGAAGCTGCCCGTCATAGCTGGAATTTGCGCACCCTGAAATGTCAGGTAGGCTCCTGTCTGTATGAGAGGCTTGCTCTTAGCCGGGACAAGGAAGGTGCGGAGCGCTTGGCAAGCGAGGGCGATTTGCCGCAGACCTCACGCCAGTTGATCAAAGACCCGCTGGTGTTGGAGTTCCTTGGCTTGGAGGAAAAAGCTCACTATTCCGAACACGACCTGGAAAGCGCCATCATTGATCGGCTTGAAGCCTTTTTGCTGGAGCTTGGCAAAGGCTTCCTGTTTGAAGCCCGGCAAAAGCGCTTTTCCTTCGGCGCAGACCATTTTTATGTCGATCTGGTCTTTTTCAACCGTCTGTTACGCTGTTATGTGCTGATAGATTTGAAGATTGGGAAACTGACCCATCAGGATTTGGGCCAGATGCAAATGTATGTAAACTACTTTGACCGCCATGTGAAACTACCAGAGGAAAACCCGACTGTGGGGATTCTTCTTTGCAAACTAAAAAATGACGCCCTGGTGGAACTGACCCTGCCGGAGGACGCCAATATTTACGCCTCGCAATATCAGCTATATTTGCCGTCCAAGGAAGAGTTGCAACAAAAATTGCGCGACTGGAGCGAAGATAGTCAGCTTGATGAAGGATAAAAGTGTAATATATGCACAGAATTATTGTATGATATTTTTGTGATTGTATGAGGTTCATCCATATAAAACTAGAATAAGACAGATTCATTCGAAAGAAGAATTCCAGTGAATAGTTTGAGATATTTAGAGACAAATTAGTACCATGCTATATTATTATTCGGAACTCTATTTCCTTTGAGAAGCTGTCTCCAGCGCCATGTGCGTGATAAAAGAAAGGGCGAAGTCGTCCGAAAATGTCCGACTCCGCCTGCAAAAGATGGTATAATACGTAGCATTTCTGTCTGTGTAGTAACGACCTGTTACTATATAACAGAGCCAAAAGTTGTGCCCCTAAAACGTCATGGCGGGCAGGGTTTCGAATTCCCGGCGCATGGCTTCCAGATCGCCTTCTTCGGACCAGCCGCCGCCAAGGGCCTTGAAAAGGGATACGATGCCGTTCAGGCGTTCGCGGTGTACCTGAACAAGGCTGTTCTCGGCGGAAAGCATGGTGCTCTGGGCGTCCAGGACGGAAAGGAAATCTTCCGCGCCGTTTTCGTAGCGGGCTCTGGCTATGCGGTAGGCTTCACCGGCCTGCTTGGCCGACGCTATGCGGCGCTGCTCCTGCTCTTCAAGTAACGCGTTGCTGGAAAGCGATGTCGAGACTTCCCAGAAACCGGTAATCGCCGCGTCGCGGTAACGCTCAAGCAGTTCTTCCTTGGCGGCGAGTGCCTGATCGTACTGCGCGATGAGCTGGCCATTGTTGAAAATGGGCGCAAGAAGCGAAGATGCCAGAGAATACAACGCGCTGGCAGGGCTGATCAATGTGTGCAGGGCGTCGCTGGACCAGCCCGCAGAAGCCGTCAACGTGATGGAGGGAAGGAAACTGGCGCGGGCTACACCGATATTCGCATTGGCGGCCAGAAGGTTCGCCTCGGCCTGGGCTATGTCGGGGCGGCGGTGCAAGAGTTCGGAAGGAAGCCCCGCGTCAACGGGCGGCGGCATGATATCCAGCAGCTTTTCCCCTTCCATGAGATCGGCAAGATAGCCCGGCATTTCCGTCACGCCCAGCAGCTGGGCCAGATTGTTCCAGGCCTCGGTCCTGTTCATGAGATAGCCGATGCGCTCCGCTTCCATGTTCTCCACGGCCTGCCGCTGCCGGGTGACATCCAGAGGCGCGGCCGCGCCAAGGCGTTCCCGCTTTTCCTGATACGCCAGCACGTCCCGCGCGTTCGACAGCATGGAATCGTACACGTCCAGATTTTCGCGCGCCGCAAGGTAGGAAAAATACGTAAGGGCCACTTCGGATTCCAGAGAAAGCCCCACACCGCGCCATGCGTACATTCCGGCCAGAGCCTTGTATTCCCCGGCGCTGGCGCTCTCCAGATTCTTGCCCCAGATATCCAGTTCGTAACTCGCCTGTACCGTGCCGCTCACGGAGTCGGAAACGGAATAGCCCTTGTCGCCCGCGCTGCCACGGCGGCTGCCGGAAGCGGAAACGTCAATGCTGGGCAGCAGCTTGCCCCGTCCGGCCCGCGCCTGATGAATGGTCTGGGCCAAAGCCCAGCGCTGGGCCGCAAAGTTATGGTTCCCGGCCAGCGCCGCCTTTTGCAGCTCGGGCAGCGCCTTGGAATCAAAAGACAGCCACCACTCCCGCGTGTCCGCCGTGTACGCGCCAAGCGCCACGTCGTTCTCCCCGGCTTCCGATGCCAGCGCGTAGCCGCCCGGAAGACCCGTATCGGGACGCACGTAGGAAGGGCTGAGTCCACAGCCGGTCAGGGTCGCCGCCACGCAGCAGAGAATAATTATACCCAGCAGTCTGTTCATAGGATCGTCTCGCAGTGTTATTTCAATACGTCACGGCAATCGGGAACGCTTTGCTTCCATAGCACGATGTGTACACTCTTTCATTCCAATACTTCCTGTTT
>JAJDHY010000015.1 GCA_030266385.1 Desulfovibrio sp. OttesenSCG-928-I05 | reverse complement strand
ACACGGCGGGATTGTTGAGCGCGCCCCGGGCGAACATGACGGAATCCGCCCCGGTTTCTTCAAGGCAGCGCACGGCATCGCGGGCCGTGAACAAATCCCCGCCCGCGATGACGGGAATGGACAGTGCTTCCTTGAGCCGTGCGGTGTGGCTCCAGTCCGCTGTCCCGCTGAATTTTTGCCGGGCGTAGCGGGGGTGCAGGGTTACCCAGCCCGCCCCGAGTTCTTCCAGACGGCGGGCGAGATCAAGGTATACCTCTTCTCCCTGCTGCCAGCCAAGGCGCAGTTTGAAGCCCACCTTGCCCGGTCCGGCGGCGTTGATCATGGCGCGGGCTACGGCCAGCGCGTTGGGGATATCCCGCAGCATGGCGGAGCCGGAGCCGCTTTTGCCCACTTTGGGGACGGAGCACCCCATGTTCAGGTCGAACCACTGGTAGCCCCGTTCGGCAAGGGTGCGTACCGCTTTTTCCAGAAAGGGCGCTTCGGAGCCGAACAACTGCACCACCAGAGGGCGGTCCTGGGGCGCGGCCCGCACCCGGTCACCGGGACGCGGCCCTTGCGGCGGTGTTGTTTGGGGGGCTTCGGCGCATGGGGGCGTTGGCTGGTGGGGCGCGTCACAGTGCGGAGGGGGGATGGTGATCAGGTACGATTCCGTGGCTCCGCTTCGTTTGCCCTGGCCGAGAATTAGTCCTTTGGCGCTGACCATTTCGGTGCAGGCGACGGCGGCTCCGAGTTCCCGGCAAAGAAGGCGGAAGGGCAGATCGGAAAACCCTGCCAGCGGCGCGAGCCAGGGCAGGTCCGGCCCTATGGGCAGGCCGGAAAAGGAAGGGGAGGGCGCGTTGGCGAGTGTGTTAGCTGACGCGTTGTCCGGTGTGAGGGCGTCATCCGGGACGCGCGCTTGTGATGCAGTCGTATGAGAGCACATACCATTATACCTGTTTAGTAAAGCGGCGCGTGCGGAATGTACCGCTTTCCGCGCAGACGGCCAGAACGTGGGCGAGCAGTTCGCTTTCCGCTTCCGGTGATTTGGCGATGCCCAGACAGCGGGCGTTGCCGTCTCCTACCGCGTGCAGCAAGCCCGGCAAGTCGGGGGGCATGGTGATTTCCGCTCTGGGAGAGAAAAAGATGCGATAAAAAAAAGCCGATCCGGAAGGGGAGGCGTTCAGGCGCAGGCGTCCACGAGGGGGAAGGGCCGGGGTTTTCCGGGCGGGGCCTGTCTGTTTTTCGGCTGACGGCAAGCCAGGCGTGTCGGAGGACGTTTTCTCCGAGATGCCGGGCAGGCTCAGGCCCGCCAGAAGCCGGGGTTCTCCATCAGGCATGGCCGAACTATGGATAAACGCGAGTTCCACCGAGGACGCTTCCGGGCAGAGCCAGGGCACATGGCGGAAAAAGAGGAGGCCGCCGCTGGCGCAGGCATTGCGCAGGTATTCGCTCCAGAGCTGGGTATGGGCGTAGTGTTCCATGGCTTCCGCGTCGCGGCTCAGAAAGTCGAGAAATGCTTCCCGGCATGCATCCATGGAGAGCGCGGCCAGCTGATCCTGATCCATGACCGACCACAGCCGTTCGCGCAGAATCCGGTCCAGTTCATCCCGTTTCATGCCGTAGATGGCCGCCTGACGTGCGATCGGCAGTCGGCTTGCCAGGAGGGTGCGCCCGGATTGCGGGAGCATGCGGAGCACGGGTTCCGGATCAAGCGCTTCGACCACAAAGAGGACGGCGTCTCCGGGGGCCGGTCTGGGGCCTTCCGCCGGCAATTGGGCCAGCAGTTCTTCCCCTTCCAGATTGATCCAGGCCATGGAATCGTTTTCCATGCGCAAAAAAAGACCGCGCACGGTACTGCCCACGCTGCGTCCTTTGCGGAACCGGGCGACGTCGCCTCTGGGGCGTTCTCGCTGGTCGAATCCGCCGAAGCCCGGTCCTTGGCCGTGAATACGGGAGGCATCGCTCATACGCGCCCCGCGAATGAAGAAAGAGTGTTCTGCATAGCCAGATTTATGTAAAGCCATGCGCATTTGAGGGCAAGCATTTCCACCATCGCCCGCCGGAAGAGCGTCGTGATTATCCGCGATTTTCCGGTCGCCGAAAAAATTATTCACGAATTGAAAAAAAACTCTGAAAAAAACTTGACGAAGAGAGTCCCCTCGCGTAAACACCTACTTCCACGGCGGCACTGCTGCCCTGGCTAAGCGTCCCCATCGTCTAGCCGGCCTAGGACAACGGCCTTTCACGCCGTCGACAGGGGTTCAAATCCCCTTGGGGACGCCAGATAAAATCAAGGAGTCAGAATAAAATCTGACTCCTTTTTTTTATGGGCAAGCTTGCCCTGTGCCATACCCCACGCATTTTGAAAAAAGTAAAAAGCAGTATATAAAAACATACAGCGTATTTTGGGTGGGGTGACAGCGAAGGAGTTCAGAATGGACCAGCTTGATCGCATCACACAGCAGCCGGAAATAATGGGCGGCAAAGCCTGCATACGCGGTATGCGTGTTACAGTGGGGATGATTGTGGGGCAACTTGCAGCTGGGCGGGACATGGAAGCCATTCTGGCAGACTATCCCTACCTTGAGCGCGAAGATATCACCCAGGCCTTGCGGTATGCGGCATGGCGGGCGGAAGAACGGGAACTGGTGCTGGCAAGCGCATGAAACTTCTGTTGGACATGAACATTGCCCCACGTTGGGTGGATTTTTTGCGGACGCGGGATGTGGAAGCCGTACACTGGTCGAGCGTCGGCGAACCAGGCGCGCCGGATGCGGAGATTATGGCTTTCGCCCGTAACGGCGGCTATATCGTATTCACGCACGATCTGGATTTTAGCGCCATACTCGCGGCGACCAAGGGTAAAAAGCCAAGCGTCGTGCAGCTGCGTATCGACGACCTTAGCCCGGAAGCTGTGGGGGAGACGGTTGTCCAGGCCCTGCACCAAGTGCGGGATGAACTGGATGCAGGAGCCTTGCTGGCCATTGATGCGAAGCGGGCACGGCTGCGGGTGCTGCCGCTGTAATGTAGTCAATTGCTACATATTTTTTCAGGATAATTTACTCTAAGCGAAACGCTGATCCTCTATTGACATATCAGCTCATGTGATATGCTCCTCTGTTCTCTACTGCACTTTTGCGGGCTATCTAAATCTGCCGATATTTATTCATGTAGGGAAAAGAGTCAGGCGTACGCCAACATCAGGGTTGCGTCAGCCATAAAGATGCCCCGCTGACGGCCGAAGGGCGAGAGGAAATGATCCGGCGGAAGTCTTTATAAGCGCATATTTTGATTAGGCAGTGCCGGGGGAATGGCGTAAATACAGCGCTGTCCCTTCACCACGTAACGCGCTGAGAAGACAATGAAGCAGAATACATACGATGATCCGGCATTTTTTGCAGAATATGCACAAATGCCGCGCTCCGTTGACGGGCTGGCCGCCGCCGGAGAGTGGCCTGCGTTCCGCACGCTCCTGCCCGACCTGCGCGGGGCGCGGGTTCTGGATATGGGCTGCGGGTACGGCTGGCATTGCCGCTATGCGGCGGAAGAGGGCGCGGCAACTGTTGTCGGTATTGACCTTTCCGCGCAGATGATTGCGAAAGCGCGATCCATGACCACTGCGGAGAATATTCGTTTTGTCCAAACGGCAATCGAAGACTTTGATGCGGCCCCCGAAACCTTTGATGTCGTCCTCAGTTCGCTGGCTATGCACTATGTGCGTGACCTTGCCCCTGTTTTTTCACGAATAGCCAAACTCCTCGTTCCCGGCGGCGTGTTCTGCTATTCCGCCGAACATCCGGTTTTCACCGCACGGCCCCAACAGGATTGGCACTATGATGCCAACGGGGCGAAAGCCCACTGGCCGGTCGATGGCTATTTTCAGGAAGGTGAACGGCGTACCGCCTTTCTTGGCGGTGACGTCATTAAATATCATCGAACCATTGCCAGCCATTTCCATATGTTACAGGCAGCTGGCTTTGTAGTGGACGCTCTGGATGAACCGGCACCCTCGCATGAAATGATGCGCGCAATGGGCTGGCAGGATGAACTCCGCAGGCCCATGATGGTTATTTTCCGCGCGGTAAAACGATAATGCTCCGGCTCCCGGCGTTTGCACGGCGACCAGCGTGCTGCGCCCTGATCGTGTTCTGTAGAGGAATAGGCAGGAAGTTTAGAGAAATGTCTCTATCGCTCGTATTCCGCTGCGGCTATCTTTGTCACAACTGACAAAGTACATCACAGTGGATATGCCGTATTCCATATTCCAGCCGTATACTTGCTTCACAGGAGTGTCCGGCAAACCGGATCCCGGAGGATTTCATGACACAGATCGGTGCAGGCATCAAAAAACTCGGTTTCGGGCTGATGCGTCTGCCCAAGTGCGGGGAAACGATTGATATCGAACAGGCCAAGGCGATGGTGGATCATTTTATGGCCGCCGGTTTTACCTACTTTGACACGGCCTGGGCGTATCCCGGCAGTGAAGATGCCATCCGCAGGGCGCTGGTGGAACGCTACCCGCGTGAAGCGTTCCAGCTGGCCACCAAAAATGCGGCCTGGATTCAATGCCCGAGCCGTGAAGATGCCATAAAACAATTCGAAACATCACTGGAGCAGTCCGGGGCGGGCTATTTCGACTTTTATCTGCTGCACAATCTCGGCGCGGGCCGGACACACGTCTTTGACGACTTTGCCATGTGGGATTTCGTGCAGGAGAAAAAGCAGCAGGGGTTGATCCGTCATGCCGGTTTTTCCGCGCACGCCACGGCGGACGAACTCGAAGCCATTTTATCGGCGCATCCGGAAGCGGAGTTCGTCCAGCTCCAGATCAACTATGCGGACTGGGAAAACCCGGCTGTTCAGGCGCGCGCGTGCTACGAGGTGGCCAGGAAACACGGTAAACCCATCATCATCATGGAACCCGTCAAGGGTGGGCTGCTCGCGAATCCGCCAGAGCAGGTGGCCGAAATCCTCCGCCGGGCCAATCCCGACGCGTCCGCCGCCTCCTGGGCCATCCGCTTTGCCGCCAGTCTGGACGGCGTGCTCACGGTACTGTCCGGTATGAGCACTCTGGAGCAGATGGACGATAACCTTTCGTTCATGAAAGATTTTGCCCCCCTGACTGACGATGAAAGGAAGACGGTGGCCGCAGCGCAGACGGCCCTTGCCGCTGTTCCGCTCATCCCCTGTACGGTGTGTGACTACTGTGCCAAGGTCTGCCCCGAAAATATCGGTATTTCGGGCACATTCACCGCCATGAACTACCTGTCCATGTATAACGACAAGGCCGCCGCGCTTCACTGGGAAGGGTGGCATGTGGGAGCGCATGGGAAAAAGCGGGCGTCGGAGTGCATCAAATGCGGCGAATGCGAAAATGCCTGCCCCCAGCGCATCGCCATCAGGGATGAACTGGATCGGGCGGTGGAATTGCTTGATTTGGGTGCAGCCGGGTAACTCGTAGCCGGTTAGCTTGCGGCCGGTTTGTGACCGGTTACCTCGCGGGCTGTGCAACCCCGCAGGCGTACGTGCTCAAAGCGAAGCTCCGTCAGAGTACGGACGCCGTGACCAGTCGCGAAGCTGGTAGAGCTGGTTACACGTGACGTGCTGTAATGGCAGCGGGAACTATGCAATGATCGAAAAAGCACAGGAAAAACACTTCGGCAGCGTTATGGCCATCTGGCTGAACACCAACATCGCGGCGCATTCCTTTATCCCGCCATCATACTGGCAAGGCATGTTTGAAGCGGTGCAGGAGGCGATGCGTTCGGCTGATGTCTTTGTCTACCACGAGAACGATCAGGTGTTGGGATTCATAGGAATCATCGACAACGAATACATCGCGGGATTGTTCGTGGACGGGAACGCGCAGTCGCAAGGAATCGGCAGGAAGCTGCTTGCGTACTGCAAGCAGCGTTACCAGCGCCTGTCGCTGGATGTCTTTACGGAAAATCCCCGCGCGATCCGGTTTTATGAAGCCAACGGATTTGACGTCACCGGCACACAAATGAACCCGGATTTTGCGCGTGAGGAACAGCGCATGGTCTGGTCGGCGTAAGGTTCCAAAGCAAGCCGCCCGTCTAAAAAACAGCCGGGAATACAGGCTGTTGTCCCCTCCCACCCATTTGCACACACGACGATTGGCGCAGCGTGGTCTGGAACCACACTGCGCCTGATCTGCCCGCCTGCGTTTTCTCTTGCCTATTTATATGGTCTTCTATAATTTGATAGGGTGCATTATACATCCGTGTTCTGATACGTTGTCGGGTCTGCTGTTTTTGTCAAAACGAGGGTGCCGTGACCGTTTTCAGCCAAACCAGTATTGCGCGTATTCGCGGCACATATGATGGGCTAAAAAATGTTGTGCCGCAATCCCTTGCCGAGCATTTGAAAAACGTGGCCGCGCTGGCGGGGCATTTTGCGAGCAAAGCGAATATTCCCCTGTCTGGCTATCTGGTCGGTCTGGTTCATGATCTGGGTAAATATTCGGTGGCTTTCCAACGCTATATCCGGTCCGTCTGCGGGTGGCTGACGGAAACGGATCCGGAATTCCTTGACCCGGCAAGCCAGAAAGGGAAAATCGATCATTCTACCGCCGGAGCCCAGCACGTATGGCAAGCCTTTGCCGGCAAAGCCCATTGCAAACCTCTGGCACAACTTTTCGCGTTGTGCGTATTTTCCCACCATTCCGGCCTTCGTGATTGCCTGACACCGACAGGCACGGACGCGTTTGCAAGCCGTATCAACAAGGCCGTCACTAAAACCCACCTGCTTGAATGCCTTGAGCGCTGTGACCCCGCAATCCGGACGGAAGTAGAGGAACTATTGCAGTTCCCGGTGATAAAGGAAGCGCATGACGCTATTCGTCTCCTGCGCGGGCGGATCAGGGAACGTCTGGATCAGGACGCGGATATACACGACGCCGGGGATAACGAAAACAGTTGTGACTTCCAGCAGGGGCTGCTGGCCCGTTTTCTGCTGAGTTGTCTGGTGGATGCCGATCATACCGACAGTGCCGAGTTTGAGGATCCCTCCTGGAAAACGCAACGGGCGCGCATCCCCCGGCGTCCCTGGGATCGCCTATTGCCACGGCTGGAATCGCATCTGGCCGGTCTGGAACGAACGCACGATATAGACAGGTTACGGCAGACGGTTTCCGAACAATGCGCCCGGCGCGCCAAAGACGCCAGAGGGCTGTTTACGCTCACTGTGCCCACAGGCGGCGGCAAAACCCTGGCCAGCCTGCGTTTTGCTCTGCATCATGCCAACGAGCACCAGCTGGATCGGATATTTTACATCATTCCCTATACGTCGATCATCGACCAGAATGCCAGGGTGGCCCGCGAGATTCTGGAGCGCGACGAAGAAGAAGGGTCCATCGTACTGGAACACCACTCCAACATCCTGCCCCGGGAAGAACATTCAGAGGATGAAAGCCCCGCTACGCAATGGGAAAAGCTGGCTGAAAACTGGGACGCTCCGGTGGTGTTCACCACCATGGTGCAGTTTCTGGAAACCCTGTTCGGTTCAGGTACCCGTTCGGCCCGTCGCATGCATAATCTGGCTGGCAGCGTGCTGATTTTTGACGAAGTACAAACCGTGCCCGTGCGTTACCTGCACATGTTTTGTAATGCCATAGATTTTCTGGTCGGCTCGTGCGGGGCTTCCGTTGTGTTCTGCACCGCCACGCAGCCCCGGCTGGATGCCGTGCTCAGGCCGCATCAGGGCAGTTTGCCCTTGACCCCGGAACGGGAAATCATCGCCAATGTACCTGAGCTGTTTGCCCAGCTCAGACGGGTGGAGTTTTTTGACCATTGCGACCGCCGCATGGACGCGTCGGAAATAGCCGGACTGGCCCTTGATGATCTGCGTCGTACCGGTTCCTGTCTGGTAGTGTGCAATACGAAATCGCTGGCTGAACGCATATATGCGTCGTGTCAGGAGCGGGCGGCGCTGGAAGGCGCTTCGCTTTACTGTCTGAGCACCCATCTCTGTCCCGCGCACCGGCTGGAAAAACTGGACGCCATGCGGGCGGACCTGGCTTCCGGCAAGCCCGTACTGTGTGTGAGCACGCAGCTTATCGAATGCGGGGTGGATATCAGCTTTGGTTCGGTTGTCCGTCTGGCGGCCGGGCTGGATTCGATTCTTCAGGCGGCGGGGCGCTGCAACCGGCATGGCGGGCATCCTCTGGGCCGGGTGCATATCGTCACTGCGTGGGAAGAAGACGAGAGCTTGAATTACTTGCGCGATATCAAGGACGGACGCGATATATTCCTGAAGAATATACGCATAGGGCTGGCGGAACTCCTGCGGGCTTCGGAAAACGATCTTACCCGCCCTGAAATCGTTGCCACCTATTTTGACCACTATTTTACCTTGCGGCACGACGTTATGTCCTATTCCATAGGCGATAACAGTGGTAAAACACTGCTGAAGATGCTGGGGAGCAACGAATATGTCGCCCCGCAGGGCAGTATGGATTTTAAACAGTCCTTTGCTTCAGCGGCGGAGCATTTCCACGTCATCGATCAAGCCAGTGATGCGGTCATCGTCCCTTACGGTGAAGGAGAATCTCTTATTGCTGAACTGTGTTCCACGGCGCTATTATATCGTAAAAAAGAATTGTTACGCAAAGCCCAGCGTTATTCCGTCAATATTTTTCCCCACGTCAGATGTGAGCTTGAACGGCAAGGCGCGCTGCATGACATACAGGGCAGTGGCATTCTTGCGCTGGATAAACGCTTTTACCATCAGGAAACCGGCGTTGTGACGCAACCTGACGGAAAACTTGACACACAGCAGTTCTAATTCAGGAGGTTCGGGTGAAAAATGATATCGCCTTTACGGTTTTCGGGCGCTACGCCCTGTTTTCCGATCCCATAACCCGGGTGGGCGGTGAAAAGTGTTCGTACCATGTGCCGACCTACGAGGCCCTTAAAGGCATTGCCAAATCGCTGTACTGGAAGCCGACGTTTATATGGATCATCGAAAAGGTGCGCGTTATGCGGGCTTTCCGTACGCAAAGCAAAGGGGTCAAGCCGCTGAAAATGAACGGTGGAAACGACCTTTCCATCTACACCTACCTCGCGGACGTGGAGTATCAGGTTAAAGCCCGCTTCGTATGGAACATGCATCGCCCAGAGCTGGCGCAGGATCGCATTGACGGCAAGCATTACGAAATCGCCCGCCGCATGCTGGCCCGTGGCGGGCGGCAGGATATATTTCTGGGCACGCGTGAATGTCAGGGCTATGTGGAACCCTGCGTGTTCGGTGAAGGGCAGGGCGCGTACGATAGTCTGGATGAGCTTGATTTCGGGCTGATGTTCCATGGTTTCGACTATCCCGACGAAACCGGTGAAGACCTTTTTCAGGCGCGTTTCTGGCGTCCGGTCATGCGTAATGGGGTCATCACATTTCCCGAACCGGATGACTCGCAGCTTATCCGCAAGCCCATCCGGCCCATGCGGGGCAAAGTGTTTACCCCGGGCGAGAATTACGCCGGTTGCGGTGAGGCGGCGCTGGAACAGCTGCTGGAAGAGCCAGCCGCCGTCGCCTATCCGGACGCGCAAACCCTGCTGCACGGGGGCGAACAATGAGCTGGCTGCAAATGCTGTATGAGACATACGAGTCCTGTGCCTCTAACCCCGACTATACGACGCCGCCCCAGGCTGACGGGCAAAAGGAAACACCCGCTCTGATGCCGGTAAGCCATACCAGCCAGCAGGCGCATATTCACGTCGTGCTGGATGGTGAAGGGGTGTTTCAGTACGCGGAATTACTGCCGCCGAAAACGCCGGTAATATTGCCGGCAACGGAAGAGTCTGCCGGGCGTACCAGCGGGGCCTCTCCGCATCCGCTGGCGGATAAGATTCACTATTGCGCCAAGGATTACCACGGCGGAAAAACGAACTGCTATTCCCTGTATGAAGAGCTGCTGAAAGCGTGGTGTGATTCACCTTACGCCCATCCCAAGGCCAGAGCCGTGTATGCATACATCGCCAGAGGGTGCCTCGTGCGCGATCTGCTGAACAGCGGCATCCTGCACGCCAACCCGGATGGAGCACTTCTGACGCAGGCTCCGGCGGATATGGAAGACAGTATCTTCACCCGGTTGACGGCCAAAAAGGTAGACGGCGTATCGGTACGGGATCAGGGAGACGCTCTGGTTGTCTGGAGCGTTGTTCTGCCGGGCGACAAGGAATCGCGCACGTGGAAAGATGCAAGCCTGCAACAGTCCTGGATCAATTTTGACGCCTCCCGCATGCAGGAACGCGGCCTGTGCATGGTGCGGGGAGAAACGAGCATTCTGGCCGGAAATCATCCGCGCAATATCCGTCGTCCGGGTGATGGCGCCAAACTTATTTCCTGGAATGACGCGACGAACTTCACGTTTCGGGGACGTTTTCTGGAAGCCTCCCAGGCGTGCTCTGTGGGCTATGAGGTCAGCCACAAGGCGCATAACGCCCTGCGCTGGCTTATTGCCAGACAGGGCTACCGAAAAGGAGAGCAGGCTGTACTGGCCTGGGCTGTGGACGGAGCCAGAGTGCCCAATCCCTGTGAGGAAATCCCCGAACTGACGGAAGAGGCCTTCATGCAGGAGGCGTCCGGGGGCGATACAGCTCTTGCTCCGGTTACGCAGAGCAATATGGGCTTTACTTTTGCCGAACGGCTCGGCGCGGTCATACGCGGCTATAAGGCCGATCTTTCCAACAGCGGCGGAATTGCAGTTCTGGCTTTGGAAGCTGCCAGTCCGGGCCGTCTGGCGATGACGTTTTATCGGGAGCAGATACCGGAACAATACATCAGTCATCTGGAGCTGTGGCAAAAGCACTGCGCCTGGATGCTGCCGGTACGCAGACGGGAAGAGGCCGCCAAAAAGGCGGATACATCCCGGAAACGTGCCGCGTTTGCGCCGTATGCCCCCTCTCCGGAAACCATTGCCCGCGTGGCATATGGGCGACGTTTGGACGACAAACTGTGCAAAGCCACTGTGGAACGTCTTTTACCCTGCATTGTGGATGCAGCCCCCCTGCCGCGCGACGTGGTGGAAGCATGCGTGCGCCGGGCCTGCAACCGGGCCGGGTTGGAAAAGTGGGAATGGTCCGAAGTGCTGGGCGTGGCGTGTGCCGTATACAGGGGCTATTACGCCAGACATCATAAAAAAGAGGAATACACCATGACGCTTGATACGGAACGCCGTAGTCGGGATTACCTTTACGGGCGGCTGTTGGCTGTGGCGGAATATGTGGAGCGCACTGCCCTGGAAATGGCCGGAGAAAAGCGCCCCACCAACGCCGAACGCCTGATGCAGCGTTTTGCCGATCATCCATATGCAACATGGCCGCAGCTGGAGATGCATCTGGGGCCGTATGAGCAGCGTTTGCGGAGCAGTCCGTCCAGAGGCGGCCTGCTCGGGCGCGCCCTGAAAATCAAACAGGCCATTTACGATATGTTCATTCCGGAAGAGTTTACTTCCCCCGCCAAGCTCAGCGGTGAGTTCTTGCTGGGCTATCACTGTCAGATAACTGCTTTTTATATGAAGAACGAACAAAACGACAATGCGGAAGACGCCATACCCGAAGGAGAAGACCATGAGCTTGCAACACAAGATTGATTTTGCCGTCATTCTTACCGTGGATCACGCCAACCCCAATGGCGACCCGCTTAACGGCAACCGGCCCCGCACGGACTATGAAGGGTTTGGCGAAATCAGCGATGTCTGCCTCAAGCGGAAACTGCGTGACCGGCTCATGGACGAAGGGCAGACCGTGTTTGTGCAATCGGATGATCGCAAGGTTGACGGCATGCCGTCCCTCAAAACCAGGGCCGAAAACGAGACCTACGGCTTGGGCAAAGCCTTTGATCCCGCCAAAGGCAGTAATATGGACACCGTGGCCGAGACTGTGGTCAAAAAAGCTTGCGCCAAATGGTTTGACGTGCGCGCCTTTGGGCAGTTGTTTGCGTTTGCTAAAGGGGCGGGCTCTGCCGGTGTTTCCATAGCCATACGCGGCCCGGTTACCGTGCAGTCGGCCTTTAGTGTGGAGCCGGTAACTGTGACCAGCATCCAGATCACGAAAAGTGTTAGTGGCGAAGGCGATGGCAGCAAACGCGGTCCCGACACTATGGGCATGAAGCACCGCGTGGACAAGGGCGTCTATGTTTTTTACGGCAGCATGAACCCGCAGCTTGCCGGGCGTACCGGATTCAGCGATGCGGACGCGGCTGTGATCAAGGGAATTCTCCCCCGGCTCTTTGAAAACGACGCCTCCTCGGCCCGGCCGGAAGGCAGCATGGCGGTGCATTCCGTGATCTGGTGGGAACATAACTGCGCTGCCGGGCAATACTCTTCCGCCAGAGTGCACAAGAGTCTGCACGTTGCGCCCGACGGGGGTTTCACCATTGATGGCGATGCCACCCCCAACCTCAAGGCGGAGATTATCGCGGGGTTCTGATGTACTCCTCCGGCGACCTCGTTCCCTTGTCGGCTTTGCAGCATTACCTGTATTGCCCCCGGCAGTGCGCACTTATTCATCTGGAACAGATCTGGAGCGAAAACGGTGCCACTGCCGAGGGGCGGGTATTGCATGAGAAAGTGCATGGCGGTGGCATGGAAAGCCGGGGCCGGATGAAAAGCGTGACCGGACTGCTGTTGCGTTCATCAGAACTTGGTCTGAGCGGCCAAAGCGACATGGTGGAGTTCCATTTACAGGCCGGGCACAACGGGCACGACGGCCACGACGGGCGAACCGGGGTCTGGCACCCTTACCCGGTGGAATACAAGCGCGGCCGCCCCAAGCAGCTTGATGCGGACCGGATACAACTGTGCGCACAGGCGCTATGTCTGGAAGAAATGCTGGGGCTGCCCGTACCTGAGGGCGCCCTGTATTACGGGAAAACGCGCCGCCGTGAAGTGGTCGTTCTGGATACCGCCTTGCGGGAAATGACCCGTCGCGTTGCCGGAGAGGTACATGCGCTGTTCCGTAGCGGGGTGACTCCTCCCCCGCCCGTCGTGCCCTCTGGAGGGTGCATGCAGTGCTCATTATATGATCTCTGCATGCCGCAGACGGCTGAAAAAGACGCTTCCCGCTACGTGGCGTCGTTGCTGGAGAATACATGAAACAGCACCTGAACACGCTTTTTATCACCACGCAGGAAAGCTATCTGGCGAAGGATGGCGAATGTGTGGCCATATATCAGGGTGATACGCTCAAGGGGAAAATACCAATCCATACGTTGGGCGGTCTGGTGTTGTTCGGGCAGGTTTCGTGCAGTCCTTTTGTGCTCGGACTCTGCGCCGAAAACCGGGTGACCGTATCATGGCTGACGGTACACGGACGTTTTATGGCCTCCATGCACGGTCCGACCAGCGGCAATGTACTGTTGCGACGTGAGCAATACCGCCGGGCGGATAGCGAAGACGCTTCGGCGCTGCTGGCCCGGGATTTTGTCATCGGTAAAATAGCCAACTGCCGCACCGTTTTGCAGCGCACAGCACGGGAACGGCCGGATGCCCGGCTCACAAGCGCCTGCGCCTCTCTGGCAGCCAGCCTTGCCCGGTTGCGGGAGCCGCTTCCCCTGAATGTGGTGCGCGGTATTGAAGGGGAAGCAGCCAATGCCTATTTCGGCGCTTTTGATGCGTTGATCAGCCAGAAAGATCCTGCGTTTCGTTTCACAGGCCGTAATCGGCGTCCTCCGCTGGATGCTGTGAACTGTCTGCTTTCTTTCCTGTATACATTGCTGGCTCATGACGTACGCAGCGCACTGGAAAGTTGCGGACTGGATCCGGCTGTCGGTTTTCTGCACCGCGACCGTCCCGGACGCCCCAGTCTGGCTCTGGATAGTATGGAGGAATTCCGTCCGTATCTGGCTGACCGGCTGGCCTGCACGCTGATTAACCGGGGCCAGGTGCGGGCCAGGGATTTTTGCCGTACGGAATCAGGCGCGGTACATATGGATGAAGGCGCACGCAAAGAGGTTATAAACGCCTGGCAGGAGCGAAAACAGGAAGTGGTGGAGCATCCCTTTTTGCAGGAAAAAATGCCTGTGGGGCTTTTATACCATTGTCAGGCGCGTTTGCTGGCCCGGCATTTACGCGGTGACCTCGATTCTTACCCTCCCTTTGTCATCAGGTAAGCCATGCTGGTGCTTGTAAGTTACGACGTCAATACGCAGGATGCGGCTGGCCGAAAACGGTTACGTCATATAGCCAGACATTGCGAAAACTGGGGGCAGCGGGTGCAGTTTTCCGTATTCGAATGCCTTGTGGATCCGGCCCAGTGGACCGCCTTGCGCGCCAGGCTGATTGACAGCATGGACCCCGAAAAGGACAGTTTGCGTTTTTACTTTCTCGGTGCCAACTGGAAAAAGCGCATTGAGCATATAGGTGCGAAAGCGGCTTACGACCCACAAGGGCCTCTTGTTTTCTGAAGAAGCAACGAAAATTGCCGGGAAAAGCGTTTTCATGACCAATGAATGAGCTGCGGGCACCTGAAGTTCACAGGAAAACCCCGCGAGGTCCTCGGTGTGGTAATAGGCTGATTTATTTACGATTATTTTTAAGTGTGTTTTTTTATAAAAAATATCGACCGGGCTGGAAGCCATGCCCGAATTCTTCTGGCAAAAGTGGTGCGCCAGAAGGGTGAAATGGCGTCACAGTCGCTCCCTCACGGGAGCGTGGATTGAAACGGAATTGAACACGCTGAAAATGTTGCGGAGCTTTGTCGCTCCCTCACGGGAGCGTGGATTGAAACTCCGCCAAGGCGACCACATGCATAACCGTATTCAGTCGCTCCCTCACGGGAGCGTGGATTGAAACTTGTCCTTGCATGGTGACTCCTTAAATCCCGTCCAGTCGCTCCCTCACGGGAGCGTGGATTGAAACTTGATTTTGTCCTGGGGGCGGCGCACGGGCTTAAGGTCGCTCCCTCACGGGAGCGTGGATTGAAACCCGTCCGAATCGACCGTTACGGTGACGTGGATATGTCGCTCCCTCACGGGAGCGTGGATTGAAACTTGCGCCCAACGGTGAGGTTGTGGCCACGGCTCCGTCGCTCCCTCACGGGAGCGTGGATTGAAACTCTGGTCGGTGGCTGCGCATGTTCCGGATCGTAAGTCGCTCCCTCACGGGAGCGTGGATTGAAACTTTCGATCACCCGTCAGGCGATTATTAACGACGATAGTCGCTCCCTCACGGGAGCGTGGATTGAAACATGCTCCGTGGCGCGGTGCCCTGGATACCGGCGGGTCGCTCCCTCACGGGAGCGTGGATTGAAACTATCAAAACCCTCACATGAAGCCGCCGGATATCGTGTCGCTCCCTCACGGGAGCGTGGATTGAAACTTGGTTTACGGGCTGGCGATTAATATCGCCATACAAGTCGCTCCCTCACGGGAGCGTGGATTGAAACCCGGCCATGATACACCTCAAACCCTATGGTTTGGTCGCTCCCTCACGGGAGCGTGGATTGAAACAGCAACACATCCACGGTTCCCGCACCGGAAAGGGCGTCGCTCCCTCACGGGAGCGTGGATTGAAACTCTTTTCCACAACCGATCTCCAACCTGCTGTTTCGTCGCTCCCTCACGGGAGCGTGGATTGAAACAGTTTTTGTGGTCCTGAGATTAGGGCGTTTTCTTCGTCGCTCCCTCACGGGAGCGTGGATTGAAACGCCAACGCGTACAACTCCGGGGCCGCGCTCTCCGGTCGCTCCCTCACGGGAGCGTGGATTGAAACTTCCAAGGCCAAGGGCGGCAAGCCCAAAGACCAGGTCGCTCCCTCACGGGAGCGTGGATTGAAACTCTGGATCAGGCCATTACCGCCAACAAGGTACTGAGTCGCTCCCTCACGGGAGCGTGGATTGAAACAGTCGTAAGCCCACTGCCGCAAGGGGTCCGGGGAGGTCGCTCCCTCACGGGAGCGTGGATTGAAACCGCTTTGCCGGGCACGCCGCGTCAGCGTGCCCGGGTCGCTCCCTCACGGGAGCGTGGATTGAAACACGCTTGTCCGGGAAGGGCATTTGACGGACGTCTCGTCGCTCCCTCACGGGAGCGTGGATTGAAACAGCTACCCCCACGCCGACCAGTGGAGTGCAACCCGTCGCTCCCTCACGGGAGCGTGGATTGAAACATTGATACGGATGCTTTTAAGCGGTCTATCTATTGGTCGCTCCCTCACGGGAGCGTGGATTGAAACTCTTCCCGCCCTAAACAAGAGACGTGGGAGTGGGGTCGCTCCCTCACGGGAGCGTGGATTGAAACTGATACCACCATGGCCCCGCGCGGTGCGGACTGGGGTCGCTCCCTCACGGGAGCGTGGATTGAAACAGCGCGCAGCATGGCAACCTTGCGCCGACGGGCGGGTCGCTCCCTCACGGGAGCGTGGATTGAAACAATTTTAGCCAGCGGACGCAATATCCACGGGCCGTGGTCGCTCCCTCACGGGAGCGTGGATTGAAACATCAAAACGCCCTGCGAAGCCGCAAGGCGAATTTTGTCGCTCCCTCACGGGAGCGTGGATTGAAACGGCGTGATGCGCTTTTTGGTGGGGTGAAAGAACCGTCGCTCCCTCACGGGAGCGTGGATTGAAACATGGCTGGCCCCAAGGGATTGACTGTCAGTGTGGGTCGCTCCCTCACGGGAGCGTGGATTGAAACCGGCCCGTATTCGGTAACCAGCCGTGTGGATGGGGCGTCGCTCCCTCACGGGAGCGTGGATTGAAACTCTGTCGAGGGACCGATTAACATATGGGAAGAGTCCGTCGCTCCCTCACGGGAGCGTGGATTGAAACTTACGAAAAACAACTGCAGGGTACGGCTCCCGACGGTCGCTCCCCCACGGGAGCGTGGATTGAAACATGGATGTCGGCAATGCGGTCCTGCTGCGCTCGTGTCGCTCCCTCACGGGAGCGTGGATTGAAACACGGCGCTGACTGGCGAGGGCTCCGTTTTTGCCGTCGCTCCCTCACGGGAGCGTGGATTGAAACTATTTCCGCGATATCCCGCAAGGTGAGCGCGCCCGTCGCTCCCTCACGGGAGCGTGGATTGAAACTTCTTGTGTTTCCCACTCCGGGTAGGTCCTGGGCCGTCGCTCCCTCACGGGAGCGTGGATTGAAACCAACTGCGTGTTAAATTCCTGTAATTTTACAGACGTCGCTCCCTCACGGGAGCGTGGATTGAAACCTGCACCGTCCGCAGAGACGCCCGCGCCTGTTGGAGTCGCTCCCTCACGGGAGCGTGGATTGAAACACCATGTCCCACTATCAGACCTACATTGCCCCAGTCGCTCCCTCACGGGAGCGTGGATTGAAACATCCCCTTCACCCCGGCGCATGGGGCCGCGACCATGTCGCTCCCTCACGGGAGCGTGGATTGAAACATCTCTTTGCTGCTCACGCGCTCCCCCTCAAAGCCGTCGCTCCCTCACGGGAGCGTGGATTGAAACTACGTCTGGTCGCGGTCCACCTGGATGAACGATTTGTCGCTCCCTCACGGGAGCGTGGATTGAAACCGCCAGAACACGGCGGTTCGCGTCATCAACACTGGTCGCTCCCTCACGGGAGCGTGGATTGAAACTGTGTCGCCGCTGTTGGTTAAGCCCAATCATACCGTCGCTCCCTCACGGGAGCGTGGATTGAAACCGGCATGATTACCTCCCGTCCAATGGCAATCCCTGTCGCTCCCTCACGGGAGCGTGGATTGAAACGTTCGCAGCATGGCAATCTTGCGGCGACTGGCGGCGTCGCTCCCTCACGGGAGCGTGGATTGAAACATCTTGGGTGACGTTAATACATCTCTCGCAACTAAGTCGCTCCCTCACGGGAGCGTGGATTGAAACCCTGCTCGGTGCGGGGTTGAGCCTTGCCGATCCTGGTCGCTCCCTCACGGGAGCGTGGATTGAAACACGCGCGCAATCATCCGGGAACACGGCACTACTGCGTCGCTCCCTCACGGGAGCGTGGATTGAAACTTGCGGGGGGTCGGCGGCGCACAAAAGGCGCTGGGTCGCTCCCTCACGGGAGCGTGGATTGAAACTCGCCGACGAACAGACCTAGGCGCTCCCTGACGAGTCGCTCCCTCACGGGAGCGTGGATTGAAACCCGCCACACAGATAGCCTTTTTGCATGAGGTCCACGTCGCTCCCTCACGGGAGCGTGGATTGAAACTCTCTTGGTCTGGAACGGTCAGGAATGACTTGCAAGTCGCTCCCTCACGGGAGCGTGGATTGAAACTGCGTACGGACATAGACGCGGTGGAACGGGAACGTCGCTCCCTCACGGGAGCGTGGATTGAAACCCCGTAAACGTCACTTCCGCGATCGCAAACGTATGTCGCTCCCTCACGGGAGCGTGGATTGAAACCCGAAGGGTTTAACCCCACTGTGGGCGGCTGGCGTCGCTCCCTCACGGGAGCGTGGATTGAAACGAGCATCGCGTCCACGTCCGACCAGCCGAGTTCGGTCGCTCCCCCACGGGAGCGTGGATTGAAACATGCCGGTGGCGCTTGAACGGCAGGGGGTGATCAAGTCGCTCCCCTCACAGGAGCGCCCCTTGCCCCTTGCAAAGGAAAAGCCCCCGCCACAAAACGTACACAATGACCCCGCCGCGTTCGGTTGGTGTGGCTATGGCAGGTATACTGCTTGGCTATATGCTATGGCTACAGCTATGGCTACAGCTATGGCGGTGGAGAATGCGGAAAAAGGGGGAATCAGTATCCCTTGATGTATTCGTCCAGGTTGTCGGCGGAGCAGTTGCGGCTTACCCAGAACGCGGAGGACCATACCATCAGTGCGGTGGCCTGGGTATCGTCAAGGCGCTTCAGCTTGGCTTCAAGGCCGCTTTTGCTGGCCCCGTGACGGGTGTGGAGGAGGTTGACGTCGCAGGCGTCCATGACGCGCAGAATCAGGTAGGATTGCCGGGTGTGGTCGGGCAGAAGGCGGACGTCCTTGTGGGATTCAACTATGGTCTTGAGCTCGCCGGCCGTGAAAGTGGTCTTGATGCTGGCGATGGCCCGAAAAAATGTGTCAACGGCCCAGGGCAGAATGAACTCGGCTCCCGCACTTTTGGTGCGGAAGTAATCCTTGAGCCATTTTTCCTGATCTTGCGTTATCCTGGCTGCAACCTGCGGCATTACCGGCTTCCTTTCTTCTCAAAGATACGGAATGCGGCGTAAATCCCGCCGACATTCTCTCAGAACGATAGGAGGGGGACTATAGAAAGTCAAGACAAAATCTAGGAAACCGCTCTCGCGGAGGGAATACGCTGCTTTTTCAGACGGGATATGCGCGGCGATGCGGATGCGAAAGGTAATACAATTTATAGAGTTATGCACAATTATGCAGGCCGTTTGATCTGCGCTCCGGAAGCACTGTGCCGTTGCGATGCGGCAGCGTTGCTGACGCGTCCGTGCCGTTTCTGCACGGTGATCCGGGCGGCGAGCCGGGATGATCCGAAGGCGGATCGCTGTGTCTTCTGCATCCACCGTGGTGACGAAGCGCCGTTTTTTTCTCGTTCCCTTGCTGTGGCGGCAGGCATCTCCATCCCCCACCAGACCATTTCTCCGCAATTGCAGGCCGCCCGTTTGGCATTCGTATGGCTGTTCACCTTTCCCCCGGTCGGTTGCCGGTGTTGTGGTAACTCCTGCGGTACCGACCAGAGGAGGGTGAACAGCCTGTTGGAAGAGTAAATCTAGTCTCCGGCAGACGGCTGGGTCAGGCTTGCGGGTGCCACCCAGCGGGAGAATTCCGCCTCGTCGAGGTAGCCCGAGGCTATCGCCGCTTCGCGGAGCGAGAGGCTTTCCTTCTGGGCTTTCCGGGCGATTTCCGCCGCTTTGTCGTACCCGATATGGGGCGTCAGGGCTGTGACCAGCATCAGGTTGCGGTCCAGATACGCGGCGATCACTTCCTTGTCGGGTTCAAGCCCGGTCAGGCAGTGGTCGACGAAAGAGTTCATGGCATCGCCGAGCAGGGATATGCTCTCCAGCACATTCCAGAGCATGACGGTCTTGTAAACGTTCAACTGGAAATTCCCCTGACTTCCGGCAAAGGCCACGGCCGCGTCATTACCGAATACCTGCGTGCAGACCATGGTCAGGGCTTCGCATTGGGTCGGGTTGACCTTGCCCGGCATGATGGAGGAACCCGGCTCGTTTTCGGGAATGCGCAGTTCGCCGATGCCGCAACGCGGGCCGCTGGCCAGCCAGCGTATGTCGTTGGCCATTTTCATCAAACCACCCGCAAGCGTCCGTAGCCCGGCGGATGTTTCAACCAACGCATCGTGCGCGGCCAGCGCGAAAAACTTGTTGTGGGCGGACCGGAAGGGATGCCCGGTCATCTTCGCGATACAGCGCGCCGCCGTGTCGCCGAATTGGGGATGCGCGTTCAGTCCCGTTCCGACGGCGGTACCGCCGATGGCCAGTTCAAACAGGCCGGGCAGGGCGGCGCTGACGGCCTTGATGCCGTACTGAAGCTGTGCGCCCCATGCGCCTATTTCCTGTCCCAGCGTTATGGGCGTGGCATCCTGTAAGTGCGTGCGTCCTGTTTTAACGATATCCCTGTAATCCTTGGCTTTCTGGGTGAGCACCCGGTACATCTTTTCCCCGGCCGGGAAAAGGTGCCCGTACAGCTGCTCCACCACGGCGATGTGCATGACGGTGGGAAAGGTATCGTTGGAGGACTGGCAGCGGTTTACGTGGTCGTTGGGATGCACGGGGGTCTTGCTGCCCATGGTCCCCCCCATAAGCTCGATGGCCCGGTTGGCGATGACCTCGTTCGCGTTCATGTTGGACTGGGTTCCCGAACCGGTCTGGAAAACGACCAGAGGGAAGTTGTCGTCCAGTTTGCCGTCAATGACTTCGTCGGATGCCTTGATCACGCTTTTGGCGATATCTTCCGGCAAGAGGCCGAGTTCCTCGTTCGCCTGGGCCGCCGCTTTTTTCAGAATTCCCAGGGCGCGGACAACAGGTCTGCCCCATACATAACGCTCGCGGCCTATGGGGAAATTGCCGATGGAACGCTGTGTTTGCGCGCCCCAGTATTTTTCGACAGGAACCTCTATGGTTCCCATGGAATCGCTTTCTGTCCGCGTTTTAGCCATGAGGATATCCTCCCAATAGGGTACTGTTTACAGGGCAATGCCGTGACGCTGATTCCGCAGCACGCCCCGACTGGTCGGCAAACTGTGTTCGCGGGTTTCGCCACGCACTTGCCGATAGGCGTCACGTGCCGATGCCGGAGCGCGCCCTCTTTCAGCGGCACGCGATGCTATTGCTCGCCGCCCGCTATTTCCTTGATCGCGCGGGCAAGATCCGTGGTAGCATTGGTCCGGCCCGGCTGGTAGATGGTCAGATGCGTTCTGCCGTAATTGGGTTCTTCCAGCAGAATGACCGCGTCGGCACCCCCCATGAGGCTGCCTTCGTGGATGAAGCGGCCGCATTCAAACGCTTCGCCGCCGTTCTGTATTTCCACGAAATCGCCGTAGAACATGAAGGCGTCATCTTTCTGTTGCGCCAGGCCCGTTCTGAGGCGGTTTTTTACTGTTTCACAGGCAAAGGGATACACATCCTCTTCCACAAAGCTTGTCGGTCTGATCAGGCTGTCCGCCGTCGTGGGGGCGCAGCCGCCGAACAAAAAGAGCGCCGGGAGCGACAGCGCGATGAGTGCGCGAATGGAACGTTTCATGATGCCTCCTGCCTGGAGGGTATACAAAATCGGCTGAAAGCAAAAGCGGGCTGTATCAAAATTTGTTTTTTTCAGGCCTGTAGTAAAAATTTTTGTCCTTGTCTCCCAAAGGCTTTACTTCATCCGTGGAGTGTCTATTCTGGGCGGATGATAGTGCGGGATGACGGTATACCGGCATCTCGCGTGTATGCCGGGTTTCGTCCGGGCAACCGTCCGCACTGCGGATGGGTGACGGAACAGCGGCGCGGGAATGAGGAGTCGCGAAAGAAGAGGCGCTCCGTCGGGGTTCTTACTCCGGCGCATTCCAACAGTTCAAAAGGAGTTTTCATGGTTCGCAAAATATTCACAGCTGGCTTTTTATGCCTTTTTTTGATGACCGGGCTGGCCAATGCCACTCCTCCCCTGAATTTCCGCGATCTTTACAAGAACGCGGGTCCTGCTGTCGTCAACATCAATACGGAAAAACTGGTGGAAATGCGCCGTTCGCCTTTCCCCTCACCGTTCGACGACTTTTTCCGGAACGGCCCCGGCTTCAACCCCTTTGATCCCTTCAGCTCCCCCCGTGGCGAGCAGCCCAAGAGTCGGCAACGTTCCCTCGGTTCCGGCTTTATCGTGTCCGAAGACGGCTATATCGTGACAAACCACCACGTCGTTGAAGGCGCGGACAAGGTCAAGGTAACACTGAGCCAGACGGAAGGCAGTGATATTTCCTACGAAGCGGAAGTTATCGGCGGCGACAAGGATACCGACCTTGCCGTGCTCAAGATCAGCACGGACAAAAGCTTGCCGTTCCTCACGTTCGGCGATTCCGCCGATATGGAAGTGGGAGATTGGGTTCTGGCTATCGGCAACCCCTTCGGGCTGGATCATACAGCCACGGCGGGCATTATTTCCGCCAAGGGGCGTAATATCCGTTCCGGTCCCTTTGACAGTTTCATCCAGACGGACGCCTCCATCAACCCCGGCAACTCCGGCGGTCCCCTTCTGAATATGGCGGGTGAGGTTATCGGCATCAACACCGCCATCATCGCGGGCGGGCAGGGTATTGGCTTTGCCATCCCCAGCAACATGGCCAAGGATATCATTACGGCGCTGCGTGACGACCGCCGCGTTTCCCGCGGCTGGCTCGGCGTGCACATTCAGAGTGTCGACGAACCCATGGCCAAGGCCCTCGGGCTTGAGGAAGCCAAGGGAGCCTTTATCGCGGATGTGGTTCCCGACAATCCCGCCGCCAAGGCCGGGATGGAACCCGGTGACGTTGTTATCGCCGTGAACGGCAAGGCCATTGCCGATTCCGATGAACTTCTGCGGCGTATCGCCTCCCTCAAGCCGGGTGAAAAAGTCACGCTGACTGTCTGGCGCGACGGCAAGAAAAAGGAACTGACCGCAGAGCTGACCGAGCGCGGCGCTGATCAGGCCGCCAACGGCAAGGGCGATTCGGGCAAAAGCGCTACGGTATCGGAATCCCTTGGCCTCACCATACGGCCCCTGACCAGTCAGGATGCCGCCCGTTACCGTTTGGATTCCGTGACCGGGCTGCTCATTACTGCCGTGGATGCGTCCAAAGCCGCCGGCGAAGCCGGTATACAACCCGGTGATGTCATTTTGGCCGTCAACGGTACCCAGGTTAACAGCGTGGCGGATTTCTCTTCGATTCTGGAAAAGCAGGGCAAAAAGCGCGGGGCTGTCATGCTCCATCTTGTCCGTCAGGGGCAGAAGTTTTTCCGCACCCTTGAAATCAAATAGCCTGAGCGTCCGGCGGCAGGGGAGAGAAGGGGGCTTTCATATACGAACGGTTCCCTCTCCCTCACCCGCCGCATGCGCTTTCCGGGAGCCGGGCATAACGCGCGGCTCCCGGCGGGCTATCCCTCTCCATTCTCCCTCGCCTTCGTTTCGTTCCCCTCTCGTCTCCCGCATGCCCTGAATGCTCTGGACCCTGTGGCGGGAGTGCGATAGATGGAGGGAACCGATACGTTACATAAGGAAATCACCATGACTACGACATTGACGCCTCGCGAAATCGTCGCCGAACTGGATAAGTTCATTATCGGACAGAAAGAAGCCAAACGCATGGTCGCCATTGCGTTGCGCAACCGCTGGAGACGGCAGCAGCTTGATCCCGCCCTGCGTGACGAGGTCGCGCCGAAAAATATTATCATGATGGGCCCCACCGGGGTCGGTAAAACGGAAATAGCGCGGCGGCTGGCAAAGCTTTCCGCCTCCCCCTTCATCAAGGTCGAAGCAACCAAGTTCACGGAAGTGGGCTATGTGGGCCGGGATGTGGAATCCATGGTGCGCGATCTCATGGAAATAGGCATCCACCTTGTCCGCGAAGAAGAAGCGGAACGCGTCCGCAAAACCGCCGAGGAAAAGGCCGAAGAACGTCTGCTGGATCTGCTGCTTCCTTCCGCGCCTTCGCCCCGTATCGATTACATGGCCTATAGCGATACCCAGCCGCCGGAGCCTGCCCCTTCCCATCTTTCCACCCGCGAAAAACTGCGCCGTCTGTACAAAAACGGCGATCTGGACGAACGCGAACTGGAAATGGAAGTGGAAGAAAGCGGTCCGCAAATGGAAGTGCTTTCCATGCCCGGTATGGAGCAGGTCGGCTCGCAATTCAAGGACATGTTCGGGAAGATGTTCCCCTCGCGCAAAAAGCGTCGGAACTTCAAGGTAAAAGAAGCCTACGCCATCCTGATTCAGGAAGAAACCGCCCGGCTTGTCGATCCGGATAAAGTGGCCGACCGTGCCCGCGAACGCGTCGAACAGGCCGGAATTATTTTTATCGATGAACTTGATAAGGTCGCCGTGCCTGTCAAAAGCCGGGGCGGCACGGACGTTTCCCGCGAAGGCGTGCAGCGCGATCTGCTCCCCATCGTGGAAGGCAGTTCCGTTTCCACCAAATACGGTATGGTCAAGACGGATCATATCCTGTTCATCGCGGCCGGGGCGTTCCATTTCGCCAAACCGTCGGATCTTATCCCCGAACTGCAAGGGCGTTTCCCCCTGCGGGTGGAGCTTTCCGCTCTGGGGAAAGACGAATTCCTGCGTATCCTGACAGAGCCGCACAACGCCCTGACGCGTCAGTACGAAGCCCTGCTCGGGACGGAAGATGTGGCGGTGGAATTCACAATGGACGCGCTCGAAGAAATTGCGGAGTTCGCCGAGCAGGTCAACCTGCAAACCGAAAATATCGGCGCGCGCCGTCTGTACACCATGATGGAAAAAATACTGGCCGACCTTTCTTTTGAAGCCCCGGAAAAGCGCGGGGAAAAGGTCCGTATTGATCGTGAATACGTGCGCGAACGGCTTTCCGATGTGCGCGTTAATACCGATCTGTCCCGGTTTATCCTTTAAGGCCTGTTCACACTATGAGCAATTTTGTTCTCTGCCAAGGAAGCCAGTCTTTGAACCGAAGGAGTGTACTCTTTTGGTACATGACTTCGGGGCAAAGGCTGGCTGACGCAGGCAGAGGACAAAAGGGCCATAGTGTGAACAGGCCTTGGATAATTCGTCCCGGAGCCTCTGTATAACAGGTGATAAAGGAGCAACAATGGCTTTTGATCAGGATATTCCCATTCAGAAACAGGCCCAGTTTCTCATAGAATGTCTGCCCTATATCCGGCGTTTCGCCGGACAGACCGTGGTCATCAAGTACGGCGGTCACGCCATGACCAACGAGACGCTGAAAAAGGCCTTCGCGCTCAATATCGCCCTCATGAAATATGTGGGTATCAAACCCGTCATCGTACACGGGGGCGGGCCGCAGATAAAGAAAATGCTGGAACGCCTCCAGATCGAATCCAGTTTTGTCCAGGGGTTGCGCGTCACGGACGACGCCACCATGGAAGTGGTGGAAATGATTCTCGGCGGGCAGACCAACAAGGATATCGTCAACCTGCTCAACTTCTCCGGTGTCAAGGCCGTGGGAATTTCCGGCAAGGACGGGCGGCTGCTGGAAGTAAAACCGGCCAAGGCCTACGAAGACGGCAAAGAGCTTGATCTCGGCTGGGTCGGGGATGTCTGTCACGTGGAAACCGGGCTGATCCACAGCCTCATCCGGGACGAGTTCATCCCCGTGATCGCCCCCATCGGGGTGGATGCCCTGGGCCACACCTACAACGTCAACGCGGATTCAGCCGCCGGAGCCGTGGCTTCCGCCCTCGGGGCCAAACGCTTCCTGCTGCTTACCGACGTCGCCGGGGTGCTGGATAAACAGGGCGAACTGGTCCGGTCCCTCTCCATCGCCCAGGCCGAAGCCCTGTTCGATGACGGTACCATCAGCGGCGGTATGATTCCCAAAATCAAATGCTGCATCGATGCGGTACAGGGCGGGGCACACAAGGCCATGATCATCGACGGCCGCGTCGAAAACTGCATCCTGCTCGAACTCTTCACCGAT
>JAJDHY010000153.1 GCA_030266385.1 Desulfovibrio sp. OttesenSCG-928-I05 | reverse complement strand
TTTCCGCCATTTCCGGTAGCGAGGCCTACCGCTTTGTCACCATTGGCGTCAGCGGACTTCAGGGCGGGCATTCCGGCATGGATATCCACAGGGAACGCGGCAACAGCAACCGTTTGCTTGGCCGCACCCTGGCGGCGTGCGCGGAAAAATTCGATCTGCACCTTGTGAGCGTCAAGGGCGGCAGCGCCATGAACGTGCTGCCTGCCGAAAGTGCGGCTGTCATCTTCACCAACGCCCCCGAAGCTGCCCTGAAGGCGGAACTGGCGCATTGGGAAGCGACTTTCAAGAACGAACTCAAGGCGTCCGACGGCGCGGGCCTCGTGCTGACGCTGAAAGACGCGCCCGCGAGCGATACGGTTCTTTCCGCCGCGACGCTGCAAAAGCTGCTTACCGCGTTGACGCTTATTCCGCACGGCGTTCAGGCCATGGACCTGAACATGAAGGATCAGACGCTGGTGGAAAGCTCCAACAACCTCGCCGTGTTGTCCACCGATGATGAAGGGATTCACATCAACTGCGCCAGCAGAAGTTCCGTCGGCAGCAAGAAGGTCTTTATTTACGAACAGATCAAGGCCGTGGCCGACGCCATCGGCGCGACCCTGACCTATTCCGGCGACTACCCGGCCTGGGAATACAACCCCACGTCAAAACTGCGGGATACGTTCCGCGCCGCGTACAAGACCTTGTTCGGGAAAGACGCCAAGGTGGAAGGGATTCACGCCGGTCTTGAATGCGGGCTCTTCTCCGAAAAATTCAAGGAGCTCGGCCATGATGTGGATTTTGTGGCCTTCGGCCCCAACATCAGCGGCGCGCACTCGGTCAACGAAAAGGTGAGCAGAAGCTCTGTCGAGAATATGTGGAAACTGCTCAAGGAAGTGCTGAAAAACCTCGGCGGCAAATAAGCTCCGTCCAGAGGGCGCTATCAGTATTCCGTAAAAGAAGGGCTCTCCGTTGCCGGGGAGCCCTTTTGTGGTGACTATCTGTACAGCTGATCGCAAGGCGCTGCCGGAAAGCGGCTCATGCTACTCCAGCGGCGGAATGCGCAGCACCTGGCCGGGGTAGATTTTATCAGGCGAGGTGAGCATGGGCGTGTTGGCCTCGAAAATGATGGTGTGCTTCGCCCCCTGGCCCTTGCCGTACTGTTCTTCGGCTATTTTCCACAGCGTATCGCCCTTCTTGACGGTATAGAATACCGGGGCCGCCGCTTCTTCGTTTTCAACGGTCAGCGCGCTGGTGTCGACAGTGGCGATTCCCAGCGAATTGCCCGCCGCCAGAACGGCTTTTTCATACGCGGCCTGATCCTTGACGGTGCCGCTGAGTTTCACGGTATCGCCTTCCAGGGCAACGGATACGTTTTCCGTACCCAGACGGTGCGCATCGATGCTTTTCTTGACATCTTCGGCCTTGGGCGCGGCATCGCCGCCTCCGACCAGTTTTTCACCGACGCTTTTCAGAAAACTGAACAGTCCCATGACGTCCTCCTTGAAATTGTTTTTACCACGGATACCAGCATATCATAGAAATTCTATTATTACAGTATAAAATGGTATATCGGCTTCTTTCAGATAAACCTCTTTAGCGATGACACGGCCCGGCGCTCAGGGAAGAGCGGCGTTATCATTCCAGAACGATCCTGCCCGATCATATCTATATAAACGAAACAGTGTATCAAAGTAAAGACCCGGTACAGCGTTTGAGAAGCAGGCCGGTTCCGTGCATAGCAGGTAGAGTCAGGTCGCCGGGGACGAAGAAAACCGGCAGGCTGACTCCGGTTTTGGGAGGGCGGTGCGTTACAGCCGGTTGGCCAGTCCCGACATGGCAAAGGCGAATACAACGGCAAGCGCTGCTGCCAGCTTCCAGTGCAGGGATTCCCCCCGGCGCTTGAAGTGAACGGCCAGCACCGTGATGCAGATCAGGGAAATGGATCCGACGGCGACGACGCAGAAATCGGGCAGCCGCGCGAGCAGGGATGAACCGCTGTCCGGCAGGTTCGCCATGTGCGCGGCGTATTCTGACGATGAAAGATGCCAGGCCCCGGCGATGCTTTCCGGGGATACGCCCGCTTCCATGAAAAAGTAGGAGAGATAGGAAAGGCAGAGCGCGGCCAGCGCTACTCTGACCAGATGGTTCAGGAGGGTCGCATAGAGTGTATTGGCGTCGCTGTTCACGTGGGGCATGGCGCTCTCCTACAGTATCTGACTGAACCCGGAGTAAAGTGACCGCACTCCCGCCGCCACCAGCATGATGATGACGATGGTGCGGATACTCGCCGGTTTCGTTTTGACCATAAAGCGCACGCCGACCCGCGCCCCGGCCATAAGACCCAGCACGGCCGGGATGGCCATGAGCGGAATGACGCAGCCCCTGTGGATGTAAACCCAGGCGGCGGACGTATCTGTCAGGGAGAGCACAAAGGTGGACGTGCCGACGGCGACCTTGAACGGTACACCCATAACCAGATTCAGTACCGGCACATTGGCCCAGCCCGCGCCCAGCCCGAACATTCCCGCGACAATTCCTATGCCGCAGAAAAGAATCAATCCAAGTCCGGTGCGGTGGGTTTTCCATTCAAGCGTCTGGCCGGTGGCTGCGTCGGTGAACACGCCATGCATGCCCAGCGCCGCTCCAAGCGGGTCTTGTCGCTCGACTTCCGGG
>JAJDHY010000152.1 GCA_030266385.1 Desulfovibrio sp. OttesenSCG-928-I05 | reverse complement strand
AGAACCTTCGCCTTGAGCGCATAGAGCGCCTCATCCAGTACGAGCATATCCGGCAGGGGAGAGAGCGCGTTCAGCCAGGTCAGGAGTTCAAGGGCCGCCGCGCGGTGTTCCGGAAATTGCTCCGGTCTGGTCAGAAATCCCTTGCCCCCGGCTCTGTACGATGCTCCCAGAAGCTGCGTCAGCATGGCCTGTTCACCTGCCTGACCGTCGCGTTTCATGAACTGGGCGAAAACCACGGAAAATCCCTGCCCCAGCGCCCGCACTGCCTGACCGACGCAGGCGCTTGTTTTGCCTTTACCATTACCCGTATATACAAGAATCATTTGTGGTCTCCACTGGAGAGTTGCGAAATATCCCATAATCCGGGAATGGATGCGCCGCATGCTGTGCAGCATTTTCCCGGAGGAGGGGCGGAAGCGTATCCGGTCCGACTGATAAATACCATGCCGCAGTGAGGGCAGCGCGTGCTTTCGCTGGGATGCCCCGGAATATTCCCGGCGTAAACAAAAAACAATCCCGCCTCGGCACCGGCTTCGAGTGCTCGTTCTAATGAAGCCTGCGGCGTGGGGATCCTGTCACGCATCCTGTACGCCGGTCTGAACCGGGAAACGTGCCAGGGAACATGTGGCCCCAGCTCGTTCGCGATAAACGTGGCGATGTGCCGTAGTTCTTCCGGTGAATCGTTACAGCCGGGGATGAGCAGCGTTGTCACTTCCACCCACCAGCCATAGGCAACGGTCCTGCGCAGGGTTTGCAGTACAGGTTCCAGCCGCGCTCCGCAATGCTCGCGGTAAAATTCGTCGCGGAACGACTTGAGGTCGAAATTCGCCGCATGGATGGAATGGCGCAGATTTTCCAGACAGGCCGCACTTTGATACCCGTTGCTGACCAGAATACAGGCCAGCCCTTCGGCGGTGGCCTGTTCCGCTGTGGCCGTCACCAGTTCGTGAAAGACTGTCGGTTCACTGTAGGTAAAGGAAATACTGGCTGCGCCCCTGTGCTGGGCCGCCCGGACTATCTGTTCGGGCAGAGCGGGGGGCAGTCCCGGAAGCGCTGTGCCGGGAAAGGACGGTGCGACTTGCGAGAGCGTATGGTTCTGGCAGAAGGAACAGCGCATGGTACAGCCCGGCGCGCCAAAGGAAAGCGTGCTGGTGCCCGGCAGAAAGTGGAACAGCGGCTTCTTTTCAACCGGATCAAGGGATGCCCCCTCAACCGACGCACTGGAAAGCGAAAAAAGGCTTCCGCCATGGTTGACGCGCACGCCGCAGCGTCCGGCCTTGCCGGGAAGTATGCGGCACCCGTGGGCGCAGAGTCGGCAGAGCACCATTCCTCCGCCGCCGGAGGATGGAGCGGGTTCCCATAGCGCGGCGGGTATGGCGTTCATGACGGACGACTCCTTGTCGGCGAGGATGGATGCGGCCCTATCGCGGCTGTTTGGGGGGATATGGCGGCCGCGGGTTTTTAGAAGGAATTTGTATTTCCGGCGTTACGATTATCGGATATACTGTTTCTTCACGCTCTTTTTTTTCCGGGGTACTTATGAGCCTGTCGCCGCTGGCAGAGTCCGTCTCAATGCGGGCGGCGCCGGTCCGGGTGCCCATGATGATGGATCCGTCGGCGTCCCTGCCCGGTAGCGGATCAGCGGCTGAAGCGCTTATTCCGCCAAGGCCGAGGAACAGGCAGAGTGCGGCGGTTCCAAGCGGGAGTGCCGCTTTTCCCTTGATCTGTAACGTGTTCATATATATATTCTCCGTCCTGTTCATGGGCCTTCTGGCCGCTGTCGTGAACGCCTCAGTTACCAAGGAGTACTGTACAATGTCTCAGGAAAAGCCCCAACCGGCAGACCGTTCAAAAGCCTATACCGAATCGGGTGTGAATATCAACGCCGGCAATGCCCTTGTTGGCCGTATCAAAGATATGGTCGGCAAGACGCGTGTCCAGGGCGTCATCTCCGATATAGGCGGTTTCGGCGGCTTGTTCAGGCCTGATCTTGAAGGCATGGAGTCTCCCACCCTTGTCGCCTGTACCGACGGAGTCGGCACCAAGCTCAAACTCGCATTCGAGTTTAACCGGCACGATACCATAGGCATAGACCTCGTAGCCATGAGCGTCAATGACGTGATTGTTCAGGGAGCCAGGCCCTTATTTTTCCTGGATTATTTTGCCACCGGCAAACTGGATGTGGATCAGGCCGCCCAGGTCATCAGCGGCATAGCCGAAGGATGCCGCATGGCCGGATGTGCCCTTCTTGGTGGTGAAACCGCTGAAATGGCGGGAATGTATGCGCCGGGCGAGTATGATCTGGCCGGGTTCTGCGTCGGGTTGGTGGATAACAACCGCATTGTGGACGGTTCTGACATCCGTGTGGATGACGTGGTTATCGGGCTTGCGTCTACCGGCTTGCACTCCAACGGTTATTCCCTTGCCAGAAAAATTTTGACGGAAAGCGGCCTCGGCGGCGATGACATGGTTCCCGGAACGGGAAAAACCGTGGCGGACGCGTTTCTTGAGCCCACGGCCATTTATGTGGATACCGTCCGTAATCTTCTGCGGGATCTGCCCATCAAGGGGATGGCGCACATCACCGGCGGCGGCTTCTATGACAATATTCCCCGCGTTTTGCCTTCTCAGGTGGCTGTGACCATTGATTTCGGTTCCTGGGATATTCC
>JAJDHY010000151.1 GCA_030266385.1 Desulfovibrio sp. OttesenSCG-928-I05 | reverse complement strand
TGGTGGATTCCAATTCCGGCCACGTCAATTCCACCGGCTCGAACGTCAAGGAATCCATCCTGACCGACGCCGTGGCCCAGAAGCCCGAAGGCAGCATGGATGCCGAAGACGGCAAGCAGGATACCGTCATTGCAGGCGGCGATTCGCGCAACGTCACGGTCGAAGCGAGCTTCGAAGACCTGGACGGCACCACCGAGCACTTCGTGCTGGTTGAAGCGGAAGCGGGCTGGACCATCGACTACTCCTACACCGCGGCCGGACAGAAGGAGCCTGTTACCGGCTCCATCGACGCCAACAGCGCCGATCTCTATTACGTGGACGGCAAGGCCTATGTGAAGATTCCTGTGCAGCCCGGCAGCGACGGCAAGGTTTCCATGGATCTCGACCTGACCGCCCCCAGGGGTTCCGTCCACGAAGGCAAATACTCCACCGAAATTCTTGCCGGATCCACCGACAAGGATACAAAGGATGGCGAGCTCACCTTCCATAACAACAGCGCCACCGCTGAATTCGGTGACGTGAGCGGCACGGTCAATAACGGCGGCGGTACCGGACCGTACTGGTTCGAACAGAATTCCGCCCTGTACGAAGACAACATGCCCCACTACAACGAGGGGAATACCGCCGTCGAAGGCGGCGGCTTCACCATTTCGAGCCCGGCCTGCGCGGGCGGGTACGTGCTGATCGAAAGCGACGACGTTGTGGTTCTTGTCGGCGGCGAAAAGGCCGAATACGACAGCGAACTCGGCGGCTGGCTTATCCCGCTTGACGAAAACGGCAAGCCCGGCGGTGCGGTGGAAATGATACTCAGCGACGAGTACCTCCAAAATCACCCCAACAGCGATGCCGACATCACGCTGGATGGCGTCACGTTCCTGAACGGGGACAAGGAAGCCCAGTACAGCGTCCCCGACAGCCAGCTTGACGTTGTTGTGGATGCGGTCGCCGACTGGACGGACGTTTCGACGGAATCCCCGGATGTGAACGATCAGGCGGATGTTGTCGGTGCGAAAGGCGGCGATGTGACCTTCACCGTCAAGGCCGATTTTGCCGACGATTCCGAACGTCACTACATCCTCGTTGAAAAAACGCCCACCTGGAGCCTGGATGAATCCAGTCTGCCTGAAGGCGCGGTCGTAACCGAAGTATATATAGACGGCACGATGTACTACAGCATCGAAGTCACAAACGCCCCTGATTATGATGGATCACTGTCGGTTACCATGGATTACACGGGTAGCAACGGCGACCTCGTCAAGGTGGAACTGGATGCGGACGGCAACCCGCCCTCCGGCTCCATCCTGATTGGCGGCACCTACTACACCGTGTCTGACGACGGTCTGCATACCTACGACGTCAAGGTCGGCACCATGACGAAGGAAGGGGAGCTGACCGGCGATGAAACGGATCTGCAGAACAACATCTCCGTCAACATCGCGGACGAGCCGGTGGAACTCTACTATTCTCCGGTCGATACCGACGCGTCGTTCTCCCTTGATTCCCGCATTGACGAAGGTGGGGTCATAAACCTCGACTTCTCGGGCGTGGAAATCGACAAGGCGGACAAACTCAACGATATCAGCGTCACCTTCACCCAGCAGAACAGCAACGGTGGCGACGGTGAAGTTATCGGTTCGTTGACCATCTCGTACACTGATGTAGACGGCGTGGTGCAAACGCGGGTCGTTGAAATCAAATCCAGCGAGAGCTTCAGCGATTTCACAGCGAACGAACTGGCCGCCCTGGAAAGCGGGGATTGCACAATGACCTTCCGGCCGCAGGATGCTTCCGGTAACACGCACAACCACAACGACATCACCGTTTCCTGGAACGGCACTGTGGTTGACCGCCTGTCCGGCGAAGAAGCCTCGTTCAACGGTGGCAAGAAGGTTGTCGTCAACGCGGTGGCCGATGGTGTTTCCAACGCCGATGCCGCGGACTTCATCAGCGCGACGGCTGTTGAAAACGGACAGAATTCCTTCGTCAGCATCAAGGCCGAGTTCATCGACAAGGGTGATGCCTCTACTGAACAGCATTGGGTCGTTCTTGAGCAAAAGGATATGGAATACGACGTCGTCGGCGTGACCGTGCGTGATGCGAACGGCCCGGTTGAAGGCGACTGGACCATCGTGACCAAGTTCGATTCCAACGGCAAACCCTACTTCGCGGTGCAGTTGCCCAACGACGGTACCGATTACGAAGTGGTCTTCGAAGTGACCACCCCGTCCTACGAGAACGACCATACGTTCACGCTCAAGGGCGGCGCGATTACTGTCGAACCGCAGAAGGACGACGCCAGCGGCAACAGGGAACCCGACTACAGCGACAACTGGGACGAGGCGATCACGACTGTCGATATCACAACCGGCATAGTGGAAACCAAGGCCGCGGATGTCGTCATGACCATCGCCGACGGTGTCGAGGACGGCTACTCCGCCGTATCCTTCACACTGCCCAAGGACTTCAACGTCAACGGCAAGTATAACGAAAGCGTAACGATCAAGATTACGGAAAGCCCCAACGGCTCGTTCTACGAACTGGTCGACGGCCAGTATGTCCCGGTGACCGAACTTGACGGCGAAAAGGCCGCCAACGGCGATTACTACTTCAAGGGTAACGCCGACTGGAGCGGCGAGACATCCATCAAGTACGAAGTGGAAGTGACGGACAAGGCTTCCGGCGC
>JAJDHY010000145.1 GCA_030266385.1 Desulfovibrio sp. OttesenSCG-928-I05 | reverse complement strand
TAATCATAAAAAATTTCGCACTGTACCGGAAGCGATTCGCTTTTTACGGTCAGGGGAAAAATTTCCCAAGAATATCCTTGAAATTCTTGGCTATAGTGACTCAGAAAAAAGTATTTTTAATAGGCTGTTTCGCCTGACAGCCTCCTGCATCAAAAATCATGAGGTCTGCTCCATAGGGTAGGTGACGATCTTTTACAAAATCTCCGTCAATGACCCCATAAACATCTTATGCCACCTTTCAGTCATCATACTGGGAGGTGGCTTTATGTCTGATAACCCTATTGAAGAGCTTATTACCGAACTTGATCGTACTCTTCCACCGGTTTTCGCCCGCTCAAAAATTGACCGCTATTTCGGTGGCCTGTTCACACCAGGCTACTTAGCGACGTTGGATTCCGAGGGACTCGGCCCCGAAGGGGCCATACGTTGCGGTCGCCATATGGCCTACCAGAAAAAACCTTTTCTGGAGTGGCTACGCCGTCGCATGACAATGCCCGAAGAACGTCGCGGCATAAAAGTTCCGCCGAAAGAGAAATCCGCAAACGCCTTACTGCAAAGCCTCCATGAATATTCAAAATGAATCTTTTCATACACTGTGCCGACCCATGCAATTTAGCCCGCGCTATCTCAGAGGCGAACAGCGAAGCCATAAAGGAACTGTATACCTCCGGCGAGCTTATTCCTGCCTCCCCCCTACTGCGCCGCTGCCCCATCGGCCTGACGGCCAAACAGGCTTTGCTAATTGTTACACTTTCCACACGAGAAGGAGTCTGCATCACGTCTCACTCAGAAACAGCCTATCTTTACAGTGTATTATGGAACATTGACACAACTAAAGTGGCTATCAGAGAGCTTGTCGACAAGCTAAGAAAGCGTAGCTTTTTTGATGTATGCGAAGCTGCACGGGATGGAATAATTCAGGGAATACGACTTGAATATTCGGCAAAATGTTGCCCTTGGCTGAAGCTACCTTTTGCACCACCTCACACCCCGGCTCTCGTGACACCCCATACGCCAGATTTGCCATTAACGTTCACGGAGGCCCACACCGCGAATGCTACGATAGCGCACATATCGGCTTCCGCACCTCTTCTTCAAGAACTAGAAGAAGATGAAGAAGAAAAAGACTTTTTTACGTTTGAGAAAGAAAAGAGGGGAACTCTGGAGTTAGATGAAGAATTCTTTAAACAGGTAGAAAATAACTATGCGGCAAATTGGCCGCACCTTATGCGTGTAGGGTTTGACTTTCCAGCATTCAAAGCAGTGGCCCCAAAAGTGCCGGACAAGTCACTATTTGTGGAAACATGGGCGCAATCTTTAGCCTATGCAGATTTTGCGTGGAAGTCACCGGAAACCGTCAAAGACGGTGAAGGAAAACCTATCAGAACTCCGCATATCTGGATCACCGGGTGCTTCAGACGAAACAGCCATTATCCACGGCCTGCAAATTATAAAACACCAGAAGAGTTAGCTGTGGAAGCTCGCATGGAAGCACTCCGAAAAGAGGACGAAATACGGTGCAAAGCTGCATTTCCAGCGTGGCGTGCACAACAAACTGAGGCAGATATTGCAACCCTGTTTGAATGCAAACGTACGCCATTTCCACCCGAATACATCATTGAACAGCGATTTCAAAAAACGGTCTGGCCGGAGTTAAAAAACGGATAGCTGCACGGAGTGCAACAGCCCTCTAAACAGGTGACGCCAGAAGGAATGTGGACTCACTCCACATTTTCATCCTGAAAATATTACGTTCGCCCTGCTCCGCAGGGAATCTAACGCCAAAAGCAAGGAGACATTCGATGCGAGGTATGAGTTTCAGACAAGCCCTTGATGCGGGATTTGAACCACGCGATTATAAAAATCCTGTTGAAGACGGAATACATTATGTGCGCCTTGATTTTAAAATTTGGGGCAAGGCACCTATATTGCGTTGCTTTTTTACCGATCTTCGCGATGGTAATAAATTTTCACTTCCAGCCGTGCGATATGTCGATAATCTTTATGCTGGCGGATACTACCCAAAGGAAGATCCACTTGTCGACTTTTCAGAACCAGGCATTGAAGGAACTATATATAGAATTTGCCTTACCCGTGGCCCACGCGGCGGGCAACGCTGGGCAGAAGCGACTCCGATGGACGACGATGACGAAGGGGAGGATGATTCCGGCACCGGAGTCATCATGGGAGTGTAATAATGCCATTCGCTGTATTGAGAATTCAAAAACTCAAAACATGGGGTGCCATTGCCGGGGCAGGTAAGCACAATCAACGCCAACGTGAAACGCCCAATGCAGATGCGGACAAAATATCTACAAACCAGCATCTTGTTGGTGCTTCCGGCATGGACAATATTTCTGCCATTAAGTCAGCCATTGGCGCACAGCGAATTCGCAAAAATGCTGTTCTTGGCGTAGAGTTGTTACTGAGTGCTAGCCCAGAATATTTCCGCCCAGATGCTCCAGAAAGACCAGGAACATATGACAATTCTCGACTGGAAGAGTGGAAGACCGCTTCAATGAACTGGCTCAACAAAAAATACGAAAATCGCATTGTGTCCGCCGTCCTGCATCTTGATGAGGCCACACCCCACCTTCATATTTTGTTGGCCCCCCTAGATGATAAGGGCAAGCTAAATTGCAGGTCATTATTCGGCGGCACCCGACATACATTATCAAAGCTTCAGAGCGAATACGGGGAAGCAGTCTCCGCCCTTGGCATTTCACGAGGCATCCAAAACTCGCGGGCCAGCCATCAAAAGGTCAGCCAGTTTTATTCGTTGGCTCAGAGTAAGGAG
>JAJDHY010000144.1 GCA_030266385.1 Desulfovibrio sp. OttesenSCG-928-I05 | reverse complement strand
GTTGTATCGTGATGATCCGGCGCTGGATGATACGCACTGTCGTCAGGGCCAGAGAAAAGGGAAGAATCATGTACACGTAGGGCAGTTTCAGTTCCAGCACCGGAGTGAGCTGGACGAAACGCTGCATGGTGGCGATGAGTTCCGTAGAGTAGTAAAACGCCAGAATGTTAAAGATCACCCAGATGATATCCGCTGCCCAGAGCAGGGCGGTCTGCACTGCTTTCGGGAACAGGTTGCGGAAAAAAGTGATGCGGATATGCGCATCGTACTTGGCGCCCATGGCGATGGCGATGAGCACCAGATACACGAAGGCTATACGCAGGGATTCTTCCTGCCAGGCCCAGCTCAGGCCGAACAGTTCCCGGCCGCCGATGGCCATGGTCAGGATGACGACGATATACACCAGGAGAACCCCGGTGACGATTTCTTCAAATTTGTCGATGAAACGCCGGATGCGCTGCATGGTCCCCCCAGGCTGGATTGCATAGACTGTGTGCCGTGGTCCGGTAAACAAGAAAGGCCGGAATGTTCGGATGGGCGGTCCCCGCCCTTGGCGGAAAAAGCCGCGATCTTTCGGTCTTCATACCTGTGGCGGGGCGTTAGCTATCCGGATCTGGACCGCATCGCTGAAAAGGAATAGTTGCCGCCCGTCGGGAGAAGGCCGTGAAAGGGGCCGGGGAAAGGGCGGAACTCTTTCCCCGGCCACCGGAGACGTTTTTTTATTTCTTGGCGGCCATGATTTCGTCAACAATGGCCTTGCCCTTGGCCGCGTCGCCGCCGCCGATGGTCTTGTACTGCTCTTCCCAGGTGGAACGGCCGCGCTTGACCCATTCGTCATAGTCAGTGGGCTTGCCCACGAATTCCATGCCGCGCTTCTTGAGTTCCGCGACGATGTCGGCTTCCATCTTGTCCATGGTGGCGCGCTGCCAGGCGGTGGTTTCCTTGCCGGCCTTCACAAGGGCTTCCTGCATGTCGGCGGGGAGGGATTTGAACCACGCTTCGGACGCGATGAACAGGCTGATGGTGTACTGCCATTCGATGTCGGTGGCGTACTTCTGCACTTCGTCAAAGTGTTCGGTCAGCACGGCGGAATAGCAGTTTTCCTGGCTGTCCACCACGCCCTGTTGCAGGGCGGAGAACAGCTCGCCCCAGCCCATGGGAATGGGGTTCACGCCAAAGGCCTTGAAGGCGGAAAGGGATATGGGGTTGTTGGGCAGACGGACTTTCATGCCCTGCAAATCCGCCAGAGTGCGCACGGGGCGGTTCTTGGTGGTCAGGTTACGGAACCCCGCGTCGGTCCAGACAAGGGCGCGCACGCCGCCGAGTTGGGTGAGCCACTCGTTGTGCTTGTCCCACATGGCGTCAAGGGTCGCGCGGGCGTCTTCAACGCCGGTCAGCATGTACGGAAGGGTCAGGTAGTTAAGGGGCGGGGCGAAGTTGGCAAAGTTGTTCACGGAACCCTGCGTCATTTCCTGCGCGCCGGTTTGCAGCGAACGGACCTGATCAACCTGGTCGCCAAGCTGGTTGGCGGGGTAGATGACCACTTCCAGTTTGCCGTCGCTGTATTTCTCGGCAAGTTCCTTGAAATGCAGTGCGGTAATATGGATGATGGAATCATCCGCCGGTTTGTCGGAGTGCCCGAGGCGAACCTTGTAGTTCGCGGAAAGGGCTGCGGAGGGAATCAGGAGAGCGAGAAGACAGACGGAGGCGAGAAGCTTTTTCATGCCGTAATCCTTGGTTTTGAAAGGTTGCGGGAGAAAGCGGATAAGCCGGAACAGCATACACCATTCCATGCAACCCGGCAAGAAACATGAACGATTAGCGTCCGGTATTTGGTCGGATTATTGCCGGAGCAGTGCCGGATTTTTTGTCAAATTTTTATAGTACAGCCCCCTTTTTTTCGACGGATTCCCTGCGGGCAAGGTAACGGGGAGGACCACGCCGAGAATTTCTTTTTTACACAGTAACATGGTGTATTTTTTATAAAAATTCAATGACGCTTCCCTTGCCAGCGCGGACGATAATGAGTACCATCCCCCAATCATAACCACTATTTTTTTGTCCGGAAGGAGACGACATGAAAGATCCGCTGTTTGTAACGCGCGAAGAAATGCTTCATGATTCCCGTTTTTCTTCGGTTTCCGTAGTCCCCGGCCCCCGGGATATACAGATTGCCATTGCCCGCGAGATTGCCGACATCATCAAGGCGAACAACGCGGCGGGCAAGGGCAGCACCATGATCTGGCCGGTGAGCCCCCTGGATTACACGCTGGTCGCGGATATCTGTAACGCGGAAAGTATTTCCTGCCGGGATCTGGTTATCATCAATATGGATGAATTCCTGGGCGAGGACGGGGAAATGATTCCCGCATCGCACTCTCTCAGTTTCGCCGGATATATGGATAACGATTTTTACAACCGGCTGAAGCCCGAACTCGCCATGCTCCCCGAGAACCGCATCATTCCGAACGTGAAAAAGCTGGACGAGCCGCTCCGGGTTATCCGCGAACGCGGCGGCGTTGATATCGCCTTTGTGGGCATCGGCATCAGCGGGCATATCGCCTTTAACGAACCCTGTTCCATCACGGAACTGAACGGGACGGAATTTGACGAACTGACCACGCGCATCGTGACGCTGACCGAAGCCAGCCGCGCCCAGATCGCGCTTTCCACCGGCGGCAACCTCTGGGATGTGCCCCGTTTCGCCGTGACGCTCGGCATGAAGGAACTGCTCAGCGCGAAATGCCTGCATGTCATGGGCATCCGCACCTGGCAGCCCGCGCTGATCCGCCGCGCGTTCTACGGCCCCATAACCCCGCACATGCCCGCGTCGTACATGCAGAAACACCCGAATATGAAAATG
>JAJDHY010000148.1 GCA_030266385.1 Desulfovibrio sp. OttesenSCG-928-I05 | reverse complement strand
CCATGAGAAGGTGAAAGATCTGTATTGCCCTGACAACGGTCGCCCGGCCATTGCCCCGGAACTGCTCTTCAAGATGCTGTTCATCGGCTACTTGTTCGGCATTCGCAGTGAGCGGCAACTGGTCCGGGAGGTTGAGGTCAATGTGGCCTATCGCTGGTTTCTTGGGCTGACGCTGACGGACAAGGTTCCGCATTTCAGTACGTTCAGCCAGAACCGCCGTCGCCGCTTCAATGAAAGCGGGATTTACCAGGAGATTTTTGACGAGATCGTGCTCCAGGCGGTGAAGCGCAAGATGGTGGACGGCAAGGTTTTATACACCGACTCCACGCATATGAAAGCCAGCGCCAACAAGGGCAAGTACCAGAAGGCCGCGGTATTGAAGTCGGTGCGGGATTACCTGGAAGAATTGGACAAGGACGTTGCTGAAGACCGGGAACAACACGGCAAGAAGGCTTTGAAAGCGAAAGACGCCGAGCCAGAGACAAAAGAAATAAAGACCAGCACGACTGACCCGGACAGCGGTTACATGGTGCGCGACGGCAAGCCCAAGGGCTTCTTTTACCTGGACCACCGCACGGTGGACGGCAAATGCGGCATCATAACCGACACTTTTGTCACTCCTGGCAACGTCCACGACAGCCAGCCCTACCTTGGCCGGCTGGACCGCCAGCGCGGCCGTTTCGGCTTCAAGACCAAGGCTGTGGGGCTTGATGCCGGCTATTTCACGCCTCACATTTGCAAAGGTCTGACAGAACGAAATATTTACGGTGTTATCGGTTACTCCCGCCCCACGCACCGCTCGGGATACCTGCGCAAAAGCACTTACGTTTATGATGAAAAATCAGATTGTTACCTCTGCCCGCAAAACCAAATTCTGCGATATCGGACAACAACGCGCGAAGGCTACCGTGAATACATATCCGATCCGACATTCTGCTGCTCTTGCCCTCTTCTTGCCCAGTGTACAACCAGCGCGTCCTGCCTGAAAGTCGTGACGCGCCACATATGGCAGGAGTATAAAGAAGAAGTAAACTCACATCGTTACGAGAACAAGGGCAAGGAAATTTATAAACGCCGCAAGGAGACGGTGGAGCGCAGTTTTGCCGAAGGCAAGGAACTGCACGGGCATCGTTATGCCCGTTTCCGTGGTCTATCGCGTGTGCAAATGCAGTGCTTGCTGTCCGCTGCCTGCCAAAACATGAAAAAGATAGCCTTACGCCTTTGGGAGAGAGGCTTTCCCCACGATCCCGGCCATAATCCGCCATCTTTTTTGCCCACCTGGCTCCCGAAACAGCTTTTTCCGCTCAACCGACTCACCCTCATCCCGAAAGCCGCATAAAACAAACCCCCGTCGTGAAAAACGGGGGCTTGTCTACAGTCTGAAGGGCTTACGAGAAATCGTAAGTCCTTTTTCCTTATTTAATGCCCTTCTATTACAACCCTGTTACAACAACCTACCGATTCCAGAAAACCGCCACGTCTCCGGTGTCCATGTCCAGCGTATACTCAAAGGGCACTTCACGCCTGGTCATACACACGATAGGTATTCCACCCGAAATGCCAGCGGCAAGGCCGTAAAAGAAGTGTGCCCGGAAGAAATTGACGAGGCCTGATTTTGGCTAGGGCGTTTTAAGAGTTTTGGGGGAGTAACGGCCGGGAGATATTGAAACGCGGTTTCTTTGCGGGTATGGTCGCGTCAGTGAAAATGTCACATTTCTTGCATGCACTGCTTGCATCAAAAGCTGAAGTGATTTGCTCTCAAGCGTGTATGACGCGCCGTCTTTATTTTTCTGAAAATATAGTGCGTTCTTTGCAAAATACTGGAGATATGCAATGCGAAAGATTCAGCAAAAAAAAATACTTGATTGGATTAAATCGTTGAACTCTTCGTTTGCGCCTGTGGCCGATTATGTGTCACTGAATCAGGCAACAGCCACTTTTCCCATACTCGCAAACGTTCAAAAAACAGCCAAAGAAATAGAAATTTTTGTTGAATCCATAGCGGGAAAAAAGACAGATACTGCCCTTCTCTTAAAGGGAATACGTAAGCAGATACGCATACTCGAACATGAAATAAAGAAAGAAAGCGCAAACATTTTGTCAGTTAATACGGTGTTTGAGCAGCTGGAGACACTTGAAACGATTTTTTTGCAGGAATTCAGACTGACTCGAATGGAAGTCGTGTTTTTTCCATACAAAGCCTCTATGTGGGATGCTTTTGAATCAGTATGGCGTGCTGCTACCGATGATCCTGATTGTGATGTTTATGTTGTCCCTATCCCCTATTGTGATAAAAAACAGGATAAATCGATTGGAGAGATACATTATGAAGGGAATGAATATCCAGACTATGTAACAATAACTGATTGGCGTGAATATTCCGTCGATGAAAACAGGCCTGATATTATTTTCATCCACTCTCCATATGATGCAAGCAATTACGTCACGACGGTCCATCCAGATTATTATAGCGAGCGCTTGAGGGATTTTACCGATTTGCTGGTATATATCCCCTATTTTGTACATCTCGATACCCCGCAGGAAAAAATACACATTTTGCCAGGGGTGGTCTATGCCGATATGGTTGTTGTGCAGTCTGAAAGCATCAGGCAGCAGTATCTTCAAGAATTTGCCAAGATTGAAGATGATCGCAAGCGGAACGGATTAACGCGCAAGCCTGAAGAAATCGTCGTCGCCCTGGGGTCTCCGAAGTTTGACAAGGCGCTTGCCTCCCGCCATGAAGAGTATGCATTGCCA
>JAJDHY010000142.1 GCA_030266385.1 Desulfovibrio sp. OttesenSCG-928-I05 | reverse complement strand
TTCCTTCTGCGAATAATAATGTTTTAAAAATAGAAAGTGCTGCGTGTATTCATTTTTCTCCTGAGTTCATTATGAACAGGAATATCAAATTAAGCGGATATCCGGCTATATATCCTTAGCGTTTCAGGGGAAATCTGTTCATTGATAGTGGGGAGTCCGGCGTTAATGCCATCATGCACACGGGATGAGTTTTAAACGGATCTGGCTTCGCATCCCGGTAAGACGTACAGACAGGAGACAGCATGACGACCAAATTCAAAATTATTATCAGCTTTGTCTTGATGACCGTGCTACTGGGGGCGGTAGCTGTTCTGGGCTATCTTGATCTCGAACGTGCGTCCGACAACTTTTCCAGTTACCGGAGCATGGCACGTCTTAACGTCGCGGCCAGTGATATGGCCAAATCACTCAACCTTTCCATCGCCAAAGTTTACATATTCCTGGATGCGGGCGATCAGGCCGCGATAAAAGACGCCATGAAGCAGGCGGACGATTTTATCGCCCTGACGAAATCAGCGGAAGCGGATGCGGCGCGGCAATCCAGTATCGATATGCTTCGCAAGCTTGGCCCGCTTATGCAGCAATTGAAGGCCATCGAGGGTGAAGTTGAGACGACTGTTAACGATATTGCAACGCAATATACGACGGTTGTTTCGCCCAACGGTCTTGAAGTGGCCAAACACCTGGATTCTCTGGCGGTCGCAAGCCGGGATCTCGGCAACGCGGATTCCCTGTACACGGCAGCCGAAGCCTGGAGTCATTACGGAATGGCCCTTTCCGTTCTGAGCCGTTTTTCCGAGTCACGCACGCTGGAAGACGCGAAGCTGGTTCATGACCGCCTTACCCCGTTGCAGCAGTCAGTCGCCCGCTTGACCAGCGAAGTGCAGACCGCCCGGGGCCGCCAGATCACCGCGGACTTGAACGCCGCGTTGACCGCGTTGATCGACGCCTTCCTGAAAATGGAAAAGGATGCGACGGCCATGGTCAGCGCCCTGAAGCGCGGTGTTGAAGTGCAAACGACCATTGAAGCGGATATCGCCGCGTTCAACGCAGACGTTGACTCGATGATGCGCATGCTCGGCACCCAGACGCTGGAATCCAACGAAGCGGCGCAGCAGACCATGATGATGGTCAGTATCGTCGGTATCGTGCTCGCCATTATCTGTGCGCTGTATATCATTATCGGCATTGTCCGTGTGCTGAACGATCTGGCCCGCTTTGCCGGTGCCGTCGCGGCCGGGGATTTTTCCTACGTCGTGCACACGCATGAGCGTGGTGAAATCGGGCGTATGATCGAGGCCATGCAGGAAATCCCGACCGTGCTGGACAATATCATTCAGACCGCGGAGCAACTCGCGGTGGATATCCGCCGGGGCAAACTGCGTGAACGTCTGGATGCTTCGAGCCTGCACGGTTCCTTCTCCACCCTGGCCGTTGCCGTCAACTCCGTGAGCAACGCGTTCACCCAGATTATCGATTATATGCCGGTGCCGGTCATGGCCGCCGACAAAAACTGCACAGTCACCTTCTTCAACACTGCCGCGCAAAATGCGGTCGGTGGCAACCATGTGGGCCAGAACTGCAAGGATCATCTCGCCGCACCCGAATGCGGAACTCCCAACTGCCTCGGCAAGACCTGTATGGAAAAGGGTTCGAGCATCATGGGTGAAACCCAGCTCCATCCTCTGGGCAATACGATTGACGCAGCCGTCAACGCCGTGCCGCTGAAGGATGCGGATGGAACCCCGTGCGGCTTTATCGAAATCATCACCGACCTGACCAGTATCAAGGCCCAGCAGCGGACCATGATGCAAGTGGCGACACAGGCTTCCGAAATCTCCAACCGCGTGGCAGCCGCTTCGGAACAGCTCGCCGCCCAGGTGGAGCAGGTTTCTCGCGGCGCCGAAATGCAGCGTGAGCGGGTGGATTCCACCGCCAGCGCCATGACCGAAATGAACGCCACGGTGCTTGAAGTGGCGCGCAGCGCGGGGCAGGCCTCCGAGCAGTCCGAAGAAACCCGCCTCAAGGCCGAAGACGGCGCGAAGCTGGTTGATCAGGTTGTCGCGGCCATCAACGGCGTGAACAACGTATCCAAGGCCCTGCACGGCAATATGCAGGAACTCGGCAAGCAGGCTGAAAACATCGGCGGCGTCATGAGCGTTATTTCCGACGTGGCCGACCAGACGAACCTGCTGGCGCTCAACGCTGCCATTGAAGCGGCGCGCGCGGGCGAAGCGGGACGCGGGTTCGCGGTCGTGGCGGACGAAGTGCGCAAGCTCGCGGAACGCACCATGAGCGCGACGCAGGAAGTGGGCCATTCCATCCAGGCCATCCAGAAGTCGGCCCAGGTCAATATCGCGGAAGTGGAAAGCGCGGTGAACGGCGTGACGGAAGCGACGGATCTTGCCAACTCTTCCGGTGAAGCCTTGAAGGAAATCGTGCATCTCGCCGCGGCCAACTCCTCCGTGGTGGCGTCCATTGCCACAGCGGCGGAAGAGCAGAGCGCCACGTCCGAAGAAATCAGCCGCGCCATTGACGAGATTAACCAGGTCGTCGGTGAAACAACCGAAGGCATGGTGCAGTCCTCCGCCGCCGTGCAGGATCTTTCCAGCATGGCCCAGGAACTGCGCCGGGTGATGGAAGGCCTTAACTAACCTTCGTCGCCGCAGGCGGCAGCACTCTGGACCGCAAAAACGGCAGAGTGCCGGATAATGACAGAATCCGCCATGGGGCTATCCCATGGCGGATTCTTTTTGCTTCTCTCCATCCCTTCCCACGGAGCAGGGCTGGTTTTCGCAATGATTTTTGCATGTTCTTCCTTGTCAAAGAACAAAATTGTTCATTGCGAAAATACCCCTAAAAGAAAATCACACTCCGCCGATAAGGAATTATACGGACGGAGTATTCTTTGTCCGCGCCCGTACGAAGCGGGCGAAACA
>JAJDHY010000143.1 GCA_030266385.1 Desulfovibrio sp. OttesenSCG-928-I05 | reverse complement strand
ACCACGGGGCTCAAGGCCCAGCCCCCGGCCAGGTAAAAGAGCTTGCGCAGATAGTTGAGCCGGGCGGGTTCAATGAACTGTTCGGAAGGAAACACGCTCCCTTCCGCCGCCAGCTTTTCCATGTGGGTGATGACTGTGACGGGCTTCAACATGCGAAGTTCCGCCACTTCAGCGATGTTGAGCCCCTGATCCAGCAGTTTCCCCGTCTCCCGCCAGGTGTCCCCCTTGGCGTAGGGAGTGCGCTCGCGGCGCGGTTTGCGGGAGCGCGATCCCCCCTCGCCCGGATCGGCAGGATCAGTCGCCGGGTCGGCGGCGGGCACGGCATCCCGGTACAGGGCGGCATCGTCCGGGAACTCAACCAGATAGTCTTCTATGATCTGCATGAAACGGCTGCCGTACTTGGCAAGCTTGTGTTCGCCAACCCCGGAGACGGCAAGCATGGCCGCGTCTGTTTCCGGCATCGTGCGGCTCATTTCGCGCAGACTTCTGTCCGGGAAAATCACATAGGCGGGCACGCCTTCGGCGGCGGCCAGAGCCGTTCGTTCCTCGCGCAGCCGTTCGAGAAGCAGCGCGGGGCCTTGTGCCGTATCGTCCCGGAGTGTGGTCTTTTTGGTGATCTTTTCCGCCGAATCGTCACGCAGGATATGCAGTTCTTCCTGACCGCGCAGTACGCGCCACCCGGCGTCGCTAATGATGGGGATAGGGAAACGGCTGTCGTGAATGGTCGCCAGCCCACGGGCGATAATGGCGTCCATAACGCGATTCCAGTAGCGGGAATCCCGGTCCTTGCCCACCCCGAATGTGGGAAGTTGCTCATGCCCGAAGGACAGTATGCGGCTTGTTTCCTTGCCGAGCACAATGCTGATGATGTGCCGCGCCCCGAAGCGGCACTGCGTGCGTACCATGGCCGAAAGAAGCTTCTGCGCGCCCACGGTGGCGTCTTCGCGCGCGACTTCCCCGGTGCAGACATCACAGCCGCCGCAGTTGTCGCCGGGCAGATCTTCCCCGAAATAGGCCAGTAGCGCCTTGCGGCGGCAGCCTTCTTTCTGGGTGAAGTTAAGCATCTGCCAGAGCTGGTGGTGGGCCGCTTCCTTGGCGTCGCCTTCTTCCATGCCATCCACGAATCCGAGCAGCCGGGCGATATCTTTGCGGCTGTACAACAGCAGACAGCGCGCCGGGTCGCCGTCACGCCCGGCGCGGCCCGTTTCCTGATAATATCCTTCAAGATTCTTGGGGAGATCGGCGTGGACCACAAAGCGCACGTTGGGTTTGTCGATCCCCATGCCGAACGCGATGGTCGCCACGATGACGGGGCAGCTATCCCGCCGGAACTCTTCCTGCACGGCGGCGCGCAGCCCGTCCGCCATGCCCGCATGGTACGGTTTGGCCGTGATGCCCTGGGCGTTCAGAAGCGCGGCGGTTTTTTCCACATCTTTGCGCGTGCCGCAGTAAACAATGCCGGATTCACCTTCCCGGTCCTTCAAAAAGGCCAGCAACTGCTTTTTCAGGTCCGTGCGGGGCCGCACGTCATAAAAAAGGTTGGGCCGGTTGAAGGACGCCCGGATACGCAAAGGATCCCGCAAGCCGAGCCGCTCCACGATATCTTCGGTGACCCGCGCGGTGGCCGTGGCCGTGAACGCCGCCAGCGGCGCGTCGGGGAACTCCCGCGCCAGCACGGAAAGCCCCAGATAATCCGGCCGGAAATCATGCCCCCAGGAAGAAATGCAGTGGGCTTCGTCAATGGCGAAAAAAGAAACGCGCGTCCGTTTCAGCTGCTCAAGAAAATCCGGCATGCACAGCCGTTCGGGGGAAACGTACAGCAGATCAAGCGTGCCGTCCCGCAAGCCCTGCCAGGCTGCGGCCCGTTCCGATGCCGTGACGGAACTGTTCAGGGTGGCCGCCGCGATCCCGTTGGCCCGCGCCGCGTCGACCTGATCTTTCATAAGGGAAATGAGCGGGCTGACCACCACGCACACGCCGTCCATCAGACAGGCGGGCAACTGGTAACACAGAGATTTCCCGCCGCCCGTCGGCATAATGGTAAAGGAATCCCGCCCGGCCAGGATGGCCCGGATGACCTCTTCCTGATACGGACGGAACGATTCGTACCCGTAAACCGAGCGCAAACGCGCGTGCAGCATGCTCATGCGCTGTGGATACACCGCCGGGGGCACAGTGCGCAAGGGGAGAAGAAAGGCAGGAGAGCGGGATTCCGTATCACGCCTGCGCAAAGAGCCGTACAACCCGGCCCGGCTCAGTGCGCGCCTCTTTACCACCCCGCCGCGAACAGGTTCCGGGCGGCTTTCATGCCACATTTTTGATAATGATTGTAGGCTTTGGCGACTTCTTCACGCAGGGCGGCTTCCTCATCCTCCCGCCCCCAGGACGTCAGCAGGGCGTGCAGGATATAGGCTTCAGGCGCCATGTTGCCCGTGGTACGCAGCAGGGGGTACGCCCCGCCCGCCTTGATGGCGTCGGTAAAATAGCGTTTGCTCTGACAGGCAAAAATTACCGCGTCACGCTGCACGGCGTCGTTTTTCAGGGGATAAAAGGGGAGTGAAAAATCCATAAGGCCGTTATGCCCCATGTAGACAACAAGCCCCGCCCCGGAACCTGCCTTGATGTGCTTGCCGCCACTGTAAAACACATCCACATTCGTCCGGCCGGCGGCATATTCGAGGAACGCGGCCGTCGCCTCGCGTATGGCCATACCCTGCCAGGCATCGGCCACGACGGTAAGATTCAGCGCTTCGTGAAACAGAACCAGCCGTTCCAGAATAAGCGGGGCCGGGCGTGACTGGGTATGGAGTACTTTCCAGCCGGATTGTTTGGGCAGGAAAGTTTTAACGCCGTACATGGCCCCCCAGTAAAGGTT
>JAJDHY010000141.1 GCA_030266385.1 Desulfovibrio sp. OttesenSCG-928-I05 | reverse complement strand
CCGCTCTCTGCCGACATTCTTTTCCTCTGTGTTTTTTTCGTTGTCCTGTTCCGGCTGGAACGGCTCGTGCCCCGCTTCTGGTGCCGCTATCTGTGCCCGTCCGGGGCGTTACTCGCCGTGGCGGGTCTGCGGCCTGTCTGGCGGCGCAAAGTCCGGGCCTGTATCGGCTGCGGGCGCTGCGTGCGTATGTGTCCGACGCAGGCCATCGCGCCCGACGGCATCCACTGTACCCATAGTGAATGCATCGCCTGTACCGGGTGCACGCCCGTGTGCCCGGCGAAAGGCATCACGTTCACGACGCAGCCCGTCAAGGAGCCGCATTCGGCGCATGGCAATGAGGCGGGGGCTAGCGGCCTGTTCCTCCCTTCCCGGCTGGCTTTTCTCCTCGCGCTCGGAGTGGGGGCCGGTTTGGGAGCGATTCTGGTGTAACAAGAGTAGGGGAATGGCTGCGCCGGACACGGGTGGTATCCGGCAACAGCGAAGGGGATGCGCCATACGACACATCCCCTTCGCTGTTTTCGTCCCATGCATACGCACGGACAGGGAAAGAACGGCGGATAGCTTTCCGCATTCCCCCAAAACAAAATTTTTTTTTTCTGCCCGGCGCGTTCTGTGTGCCGGGTGCCGGGCTAGCGCTTGAAGGTATGCCCGTCGGCTTCAAAATGCAGGAAGCGGCAGGCTTTATCTTCGGGGTCGCCGTAATAGGCGATATAGTAGGGGCGGTAAAAATACTCCGGCTCAAGGCATTCACCGAAAATGGGCGTCCCCTTGGTCAGGCGCATGACAATGCGTTTGGCAAAGCCCTCGGCCAGTTCCATCGCGGGGGGCACCTCCATATCAAAGCGCCCGTCCATGAAATGGCGGCCTTCGGTTTCGAAGAGGTCGATATGGATGTCGTTCACGGCGCATTTGCCGGTCATGGCGTCCGTAATGATTTCTATCTTGCCCGTCAGGTCGCGCTTTTTGGCGGGAAAAACCCGGACGGTCACGTCATAGGAAAAGGCGAAGCGATAGAACTTGAGGTACTCCAGCCGCAGAAGGGTCATGGGCTGCTTCCAGAGCAGGACTTTGCCGATGAGGCCGCCTTTGCCTCTGGCCTTGCCGCGAATTTTTTCTTCCGGGATGCGTACCGGGGTGCTTGTCAGTTCCACCATGTCTCCGTGGGGAGCCCCGGCGTTCCGGTGAACGCCGGGGCGGATTGAGCGTTTATTTATGCTGCCTGAAAAAGTCCCGGCAGGCCAGGAACGTGATGGTAACCGAGAAAATGGACACAACGATGGGCAGCAGGGTGCCCAGGAAGGTTATCTTCGCGGTCATCATGAAATACAGGGCTATGGCTTCCAGCACAATGCATACAGCCAGAATAATGTCGGTTTGGTTAATAACGTTCTTTTGTTCTTCTTGCATGGGATTATCTCTCCTTGATCAGTGAATCAGGCGTTATCGCGGGTGCGAATATCCTGGCCGATCGTGTTGCCGATGATGAAGAATATGAAAGAGACCGGAAGCGCGACGAGAATGGGCTTGAGGCCGAAGGGGTTGCCCAGCATGAACTGCCACACGATGGTGGTGGTCATGCCCATCAGCATGGCGAGAAAGCCGCCGGCCACAGTGCGCCGCCCTCTCCAGAAGAGACCGCCGAGCACCGGCACGAAGGCGGAGGCAATGTACAGGCCGCCGAGGAACACCACAGCGTCAAGAACCGTCTTGAATTGGAAGGCCATGCCGACGCCACACGCGCCGATGAACACCATGAAGATACGGGTGTAGTTGATCTGATCGCGGTCGCTCATGTCGGGCTTGAAGAGCGGCTTCACCAGGTCCACGGCCATGGTGGTCGCGCCGACGAGGTAGAAGGAGCTCATGGTGGACATGATAACCGCGAGGATGGAGCACATCCACAGACCCGTGAAGAAGGGCGGCAGGTTGTTGATGGCCATGGTCAGGAAGGCCACGTTGGGCTGCAGGTCGGGGTAAATGGCGCGGGCGGAAAGGCCGAGCAGCGTCATGACCGCGTCAAAGGCCAGCCAGATGAGCAGGCAGGTCAGGTAGGAACGCTTGGCCGTCTGGGCGCTGTTGGACGCGCCGAAACGCTGGTAGGCAGCCGGATCGGCGTACACCTGGAAGCCGAGAATGAAGTACACGGCCAGGTCCTTGATGCCGAGATCGCCCAGAGGACGGAAGTGCCCTTCGGGGATGATGGTGGAGAGGCCTTCAAAGCCGCCCACGGAGCTCCATACCGGCACGAGCAGCAGGAGGGAAAGGCTGGTCATGAGCAGGAACTGGAACACGTCCGTCATAACCACGGACCAGAGACCGCCGAAGAGCGAGTAGAGAATAACAACGCCCACGATAATGGCGGCCACGGACCAGTTGGGCAGCCCGGTCACCACGTTCCCCATCACGCCCACGGACACGATGTCCATGATCCGGGTGGAGTAGCAGATGATCAGGATCGCGCCCAGAATGGCCACGGGTTTCGCGTAGAGCCTGCCCAGCAGCGAAGGAATGGTTGTTTCCTTGATGCCGCGCACTTTTGGGGCCACCCACAGGGCCAGGGGAATACGGCCAAGGTGCGCGGGAATGCACCAGAACACAAAGGCGACGATACCGCTGGTATACGCCAGCTGCGCCGTGCCGAACACCGCCCCGGAACCGTACCAGGTGGCGGCGATGGTCGCCACCACCATGGGGAAGGTGAGGGAACGACCGGCCATGAGGAAGTCGGTAGAGTTTTTTACTTTGCGGGATACGTACCATCCCACCCAGATCATGCCACCCAGATACATGAAGGTGGCGACCCAATCCAGCATATGCCACTGATTCTCAACCATCGTAAACTCCGTATGATAGATGTTTGTCCTGCACCAGCCTCGCAAGACCGGCTCTGCCATGCCGTTATGCGAATCCGGCTCTACTCGGCGCACTCGCGCGCTATGGCCGCGAGTTTGCCGGATGCGACCAGATCGTATCCTTTTTGAATATCTATGCTGATAACCCGGTCTTCCGAGAGGAAG
>JAJDHY010000140.1 GCA_030266385.1 Desulfovibrio sp. OttesenSCG-928-I05 | reverse complement strand
TGAGCAGGTCGAGGGTGGCGTCGATATCCACTACCCAGGTGCCGTTCAGCTTGTCAGCCTCGGCCGCGTCAGCCAGAGCCGGAGTGACAAGAAGCAGGCAAAGCGCCAGGGGCAGGAAGAGCGCCCGCGTCCCCAGAGGATTGAATTTTTTCATACAGTATACCTTTCTGAAAATGTAAGGCGGTACCCCCTCTGCATCACGGGGCTCCGCTTGCCCGTTCTATCGCTTCTTCAACACCAGCCCGGAAGGCGAAACCCGTATCGTGCCGTTGCCCAGGAACGTGACGGTGTCGTTCACTTCCTCGCTCACGATATGTATGCTGCCGTCGGAATTTTCAATGAATTCCCGCACGTCGATGCGGCGTTTTTCACTGCCGGGCACTGCCACGGTGACGTGGCGGGCGTGTACGTCATAACTGATGACCAGAGTGGACAGGGTTTTCCGGGCCGCGTCCTTGTCGGCATCCGCCACTTTCAGAGCGGTCAGACTCGGTTCCACGTCCACAACCCAGGTCCCGTGCAGGTCGTTAACGCCGGCGGCCAGAGCGGACCCGCCGCAGATGACCATAACGGCAAAGAGGAAAACTGCCGGTAAACGATGGATATGTCTGCTGTGTTTCATTGCTGCCTCCCTTTTATCGGGTTGGAAAGTCCTTTATATAAGGCTTTCCGTCGCAAGTCCATGTGCGGCCTACAGTGCGTCCCTGAAACGAGCCTGCAAAGCCGTGAGCTTGGCCTTGGCATCATCCAGTTCTTCCACCCGGGCCTTATCGCGCGCAACCACGTCCGCCGGAGCGCGTTCCACATAATTGGGATTCGCAAGTTTACCCGCGAGCATGGCGCGTTCTTTATCCATTTTCGCCAGCTCCTTGTCCAGACGCGCGAGTTCCGCGCCGAAATCAACGGCCCCGGAGAGCGGCAGAATAATCTCGTTACCCGCCGCCACGCTGCTGGCGCTGGCTTTGGGCGCTTCGGCGGAGGCGTCGATAACGCAATCTTCCAGACGCGCCAGGTACAGGAGAAGATACTTGTGTTCTTCCATCACGGCAGCGGCGGCGGCATCCTGCGGCCTGATTATGGCATGCAGCCGCAGCGAGGGCGCAATGTTCAGTTCCGCACGCATGGTGCGCACGGCCACAATGGCGGCCTGCACCATTTCCATGCGGGACGCGGCATCCGCGTTCACGCAGGCGGGACGGGATGCGGGATACAGTTCCGTGGCGATATCCGAATCATTCCCGGGCAGGGCCTGCCATATTTCCGCCGTGACAAAGGGCATGATGGGGTGCAGCAGCAAGAGCGCTTCACGCAGCACCAGCCAGAGCACCGCTCTGGCTTCGTCCGCCTCGCGCCCTTCCTTCTGGAATTCGGGCTTGAGCAGTTCAAGATACCAGTCGCAGATTTCGTTCCACACAAAAGTGTAGAGGGTCAGCGCCGCATCGTTGAAGCGGTAGTCGGCCAGAGACTTTTTGAGGCTGTCCTTCACTTCTTCCAGACGGTGCAGAATCCAGCGGTGCTGGATGCCGGTGATTTTTTCCGGCGCATCGGCCAGTTTGATGAACGAGCTGTCTTCCGGCATGTTCATCAGGGCGAAGCGGGCCGCGTTCCAGATCTTGTTCACGAAATGGCGGTAGCCTTCGATACGGTCTTCGGAAAGCTTGATATCCCGGCCCATGGCCGCAAAGGCCGTAAAGGTGAAACGCAGCGAGTCCGTGCCGTATTTATCGATCATTTCCAGCGGGTTAATGACGTTCCCCGTGGATTTGGACATTTTCTTGCCTTCGGCATCCCGCACCAGCGCGTGAATGTACACGTCGTGGAACGGCACTTCGCCCATAAAATGCGTGCCCATCATCATCATCCGGGCCACCCAGAAGAAGAGGATGTCAAAGGCCGTCACCAGAACGCTGGTGGGGTAGAACAGCTTGAGTTCCCTGGTGCTGTCCGGCCAGCCCATGGTTGAGAAAGGCCAGAGCGCGGAAGAGAACCAGGTATCCAGCACATCTTCATCCTGATGCAGATCAGCGGAACCGCATTTGCAGCAGACGGAGGGCGTTTCCTCGGCCACGGTCAATTCGCCGCACGCGCCGCAGGTCCAGGCGGGAATGCGGTGCCCCCACCATATCTGGCGGCTGATGCACCAATCCCGGATGGTGTCCATCCAGTGGTCATAGGTTTTAAGCCAGGAAGCCGGAACGATTTCCGTTTCCCCGTGCATGGCGGCTTTGGCTCTGGCTGCCAGCGGCGCGACCTTGACGAACCACTGGGTGGAAACGTGCGGTTCAATGACGGATTTGCAGCGGTAGCAAAGCCCCACGCTGTGGTTGTAATCCTCAATGCTTTCCAGCGCGCCGCAGGCTTGCAGATCATCCACAATGCGGGTTCTGGCGTCTTCCTTGGTCAGCCCGGCGTAGTTGCCGGCATGCTCGTTCATGACGCCGTCTTCGTTGATGACCTGAATGAATTCCAGCCCGTGTTTGTGGCCGAGATCCCAGTCGTTATGGTCATGCGACGGCGTAACCTTGAGCGCGCCGGTGCCGAATTCCATATCCACATAGCTGTCGCCGATAATGGGCAGACGCCGCCCCACGAGGGGCAGAATGGCTTCTTTGCCGACAAGATGGCTGTAGCGCGGGTCTTCCGGGTTCACCGCCACGGCGGAGTCGCCCAGCACGGTTTCCGGCCGGGTGGTGGCGATGGTGATATAGCCGGAACCGTCCGCCAGTTGGTAGCGGATTTTCCAGAGTTTGGAATCGCGCGGATGGTGTTCCACTTCATCGTCGGCCAGCGCGGTATGGCAGCGGTTACACCAGTTGATGATGTAATCGCCCTTGTAGATCAGCCCTTCCTTGTACAGTTGGGCGAAAACCTTGCGCACGGCTTTGGAGAGGCCTTCATCCATGGTGAAGCGCTCACGCGTCCAGTCCACGGACGCGCCCATGGCCTTGATCTGACGGCGGATGTTTTCGCCGTATTCTTCCTTCCACTGCCAGACGCGTTCAATAAACGCATCCCGGCCGAGGTCGTG
>JAJDHY010000014.1 GCA_030266385.1 Desulfovibrio sp. OttesenSCG-928-I05 | reverse complement strand
CTGGATACGCTTGATCCGGAGAGGTAGCGAAGCTGGCCGTAACGCGCCCGACTCGAAATCGGGTTACCGTCGAGAGGCGGTACGTGGGTTCGAATCCCACCCTCTCCGCCATTTTTTATTCCGCAAAAATCCGCAAAAGGCCGAATCGCAAACAATACCAACGCGATTCGGCCTTTTGCTATCCGCATCCATCCGTATAAATCCTCGACAATCCGCATTTTTTGTGCACAAATATGTGTATAAAATTTTGGGGGCGATATTTTTATACACAACTGCGGAGTGGTTTGAATGGCTAAGAAAAAAGAAAAACCAGAAGATCAATTTCTCAATTTGCCAGCAACAGGCAAGGTGCAAAACATACCCTTTGGTGACGGGCTTTCACTACGCATCAGCCCGAAAGGCAAAAAGATATGGTATCTGCGCTATGACACGTTGTCCGCAGAAGGAAAGCGTAAGCAGAATGTTGTTAGCTTGGGGAGTCTTGCCTCTTTGACAATAGAGAGCGCCAAAGCAAAAGCTGAGAAACATAAAGCTCTCGCAAAAACCGAAAATGCGAACCTCGCAACAGTCAAAAAGAACGAGCAACTGCGAAAAGCACAAACCGTTCAAACATTTGAAACCGTTGCCGAATCTTGGCTTGAGCTAAAAACAGCAGAATGGATTCCCCGCTCCGTTAAACAGAACCGGGGAAGACTGGCAGCCAACGTCTATCCCGTAATTGGGCGATTACCAATCAACGACATCACGGTTCCTGATGTTGAGCGAGCTTTGAAAGGCATCATAGATCGTGGTTCCAGAGAAGTAGCGCGGCGAGTGCATACCCTGATTGTAAGCATTTTCAAATATGCTCTCGCAAAAAACCTGATCGAACAACCCGACATTGTTGTCCGTTTGACGTGGTACAAAGAGCAGATGCCGAAGCGGAAGAAAAGCAGCCACTATGAGGAGGAGCTTTCTCCGGAAGAAATCGGCGCGCTGATGCTTGCTATCCACGAAAATCGTTCTCGCTGGACACCTCCTGTCTCCATAGCCCTACAGCTTGCCCCATATTGCGTTTTGCGCCCATCTGAACTCTTAGGAGCGACATGGGAAGAAATAGACCTTGATGCCGCAGAGTGGATAGTTCCCGCCGAGCGTATGAAAATGAAGCGGACACATCTCGTTCCCCTTCCACGCCAAGCAGTGGCTCTATTAAAAAAAATGGGGGAGTTTTCCGGCAGAAACACTCTTGTCTTTCCCTCAACGTCCTCAACCGGCAAAGGAAAGCCGGTATCCACAATGGCCCTCATCCAAGCCTTACGCCGCATGGGGTATAATGCCGAAAACGATAATCGCTTTGTAACACATGCCTTCCGGGGAATGTTCTCGTCCACTGTGCATAATATTTTCGGTGCGCCATCGTTGCCCGTAGAGTTACAACTCGCCCACTCCGAAAAAGACAAAATCAAGGCCGCATACCACAAAACCAGCCTACGGACGGCGCTTAATGAACGCCGGGAGTTGCTCCAACGGTATGCAGATTATTTGGATGAATTGAGAACAAAAGCTGCCAGCAACGGCACATTATAGAGGTGTAGTGATGTTTATTGGCAATATAAAACTTAAAACTGCCCACCCGGACGAACTAATCACCTTGCAAGAATTAATGTTTCGTTGGCCTTGCGAGCCAATAACCAAGATATGTTATGAGTTATGCACCGGAAGATTCACAAACATAAAAATAAACGAGTATATAAGAACACAACCACCTGATGGGGCAGGAAAAGATATCGTTTATTACACAACGATGCCATGGTGCTTAGACCAAGCAAGTCTTTGCTATGATTTCAACAAGCTCGCTGTCTTCAAACATGAAGTTGAAGCGGCAGAGCGTGACAATCCTTTATATACAGCAATAGACAAGATAAGCACACATCGTGACTGGTACGATAACTGTACAAATAAAAATTATCGCCGCATTGCCCCGCTCCTCTTGTATGTAAATTTCATGCTGACTGGCTACCGCCCCAATAACCATTTAGCACCTTCCAATCTCGACTTAGTGCTTTTCAGAGCACATATTTCAAAATTTATCGATACTGATGAAGTTTTCTCCCCATCGAACTGCCTTCCCGCGCCAAAAAAAGATTGGATATTATCCGAACATGCCGCAATACCTATACTGAGGCCAACGCCGATTGCTGAGCCTACAAGAACAGAAATTGATCACAATTTTTTGGCGACTGTCATTTCTGAACTCCGTGAGCGTGGGATCATAGACAAATATAAGTTATGCCAAGCATTGTTAGACCATGCTCCAAGCATAAGCGGAGTTGCTGTTACTAGGCATATCTTCGGTATCATTCCGAAAAACAAAAAGGCATGTTCTGCCGCCAAGCAAAGAGGGAACAGACTCAAAGCGGCTACTCGTGAAAAAAATTTAGGAAAATAAAGTTTGTCCCCCCTTGCCACTTGAATGTCCCTATGGGGACATAGGCCATAGTCGGCCTTGAGCATCCGCTCAAGGCCGTTTTTGTTTTTATACGGCCTCAAAATTAATAGGAGGTCATTACTATGAACCAAAAGTCTCCACTCTCTCTGCCCGATGAAGGATTCATCAGACTCCCACAACTCATTTCAGTGTTAGGAATTCAAAAAAGCAAGATTTGGGACATGATTAAGGCTGAGCAACTCCCAGCCCCCAAAAAACTGGGGTACAAAACATCAGTATGGGATGTTCGAGAGATACGGGAAGTAATAGAACGCATCTCACGGGAGGGTTCAATATGAACTACCTCACGACCAAAGAAGTAGCGGAACTTTGCCGCGTTAGCGTTCGTACTGTTGAAAATTGGCGATGTCGTGGGCAAGGACCACGATATATATGCCTCGGAACAGGACAAATTCGCTACCCGGCAAAGCACGTTTTTCGCTTCATCAATTACTACCGCTCTCCGGCCCCCAAGCCGTTTAAGCGAAATGGCAAGCATTGGGAGACATTGCCCAATGACTAACCTAACACTCATCAACATGCGGGATGTGGTGGTGCAAACAACTGAATGGCTGTGGTATCCATACATCCCCTTCGGCAAGCTCACAATTATGCAGGGTGACGGCGGGGATGGCAAAACGACAACAGCACTGCAAATCATTTCTGCCGTTACAACCGGCAGCCTTTTGCCAGAGTGCGCAAATGCCGTAGGCCCGTTCGATGTTATTTTCCAGACAGCCGAGGATGGCCTTGGTGACACCATCAAACCTAGGCTTTTACAGGCACAAGCGGATGTCAGCCGCGTCCATGTCGTTGACGAAAGCTTGGAAGGATTGACGCTCAGTGATGCGAGAATAGAACAGGCCATTTTGCAAACCGGGGCCAGGCTCATTGTCCTTGATCCGCTCCAAGCCTATCTGGGCGCAAAAGTCGATATGCACCGGGCCAATGAAGTGCGCCCGATTCTGAAAAAGGTCGGTGATATTGCTGAAAAGTACGGTTGCGCGTTCGTGGTTATTGGTCACCTGAACAAAAGCACGAACAAAAGCCAGTACCGTGGATTGGGGAGCGTGGACATATACTCGGCTTCCCGAAGCGTTATGACCTTCGGGCGAGTGCGAGATCAGCAATATACGCGTGCCTTCGCCCACACCAAAGCCAATCTCGCACCGGAAGGGCCGTCAATAGCCTATGAGCTTCATCCAGAAACAGGCTTCCGGTGGCTAGGCAAATGCGACATCACCGCTGCCGAACTTTTAGGGTCTGATTTTGAAGGGAACTGGAGAAAAAAAGAGACGGCCTTTGACCGTGCCGTATCTTTACTCCAGCAGGAGCTTGCTCAGGAGCATCTGCCAGCCGAAACCATCTACAGCAAAGCAGAAAAATTGGAAATATCCAAACGAACGTTGGATAGCGCCAAAGCCCAACTAGCCATAAAATCAAGAAAAATTGGCAATCAGTGGTATTGGGAACTTCCCCGCAACAAGGAAGATTGCAACAATGTAACCCTATAATAATTACAACCTTCAATTTGCAACATTGCGGGTCAAGGGTGCAAACCATAGTCACCCGCAACGTTGCAATCTTGATTTACTCCAAGAAAACAAAGCTATACGGCAGAGGCATTTCTAGCTCTCAAGGTAATCTTCCCCGAAAAACTCAATAACTTTCCCCATGTTGAAGCCTTTGACAATTTCAGCCAGCACTTCCTTGGGGTAAAACATTTTCATATCGTAGAAGAACTCCACATCAAGCGGTAATCTGTCCGTAGCCCGATCACATAATTCCAGATCGCCTTTGACAGCCGCTTCACCGGCGAGCGCCCAAAGGCTCTCAACCAAAACCTCAGAGAGCGGATCGTCTTTCGGGAAGTCGGACTGGAGGTAACTTCTCGCTAATTCAATACTGGGGCTAACAGTATCAGTCATAAACGCTCTCCTTTCCGGTTAGAAAGTGGGGATTGCCGGCTCTTTTACTTTTTTGAACTTTCCGCCAAGCATTTTCTTTTCAGCGGCGCGGCGTGCATTGACGCAGTTGGGTGTATCCCACAATTCACCGGGATTATTCCTGCATTCTTTTATTTTGGCGTCCAAAGCGTCTTTATTTTCTGGAGCAAGATACCACTCAACGGTTTTGGTTTCTTCTGCATTGCAGCCAGAAACCATTGCTAAGCTCATAAATGCAGCCAAAATTAACACGATATTCTTCTTCACGCAAAACTCCTTATCGTTTTTTCTTGCGCCATTCCCAAGGCGGCATTGCATCCAGATGGCTCCAGAGTCCAAGGCATCCGGCTCTCGCTTGCCTTTCATATTTCTCCCACTCGCTGCAATTTGCTGAAATACAATAACGTGGGTCTATCCAGGCCAAGCCTGATAACAAAAGCGACTCCTGCAAACTCACCCCATCACTGAGATATACAGTCGCAACAGTGCGTCCATAACGATCGATATAATGGGCATCTACGGTGACGATTTGATGCAGAGATATTTTTTGGACAGCTTGCTGCGCTTCTATTCCCAATGGTTGTCCAAGCTCCGGGCAATCAATTCCATACAAACGTATTTTTACTATTTCGCCTGAACTTGCCTGGATTTTTAAGGAGTCCCCATCGGTTGTAGCAACAACCTGACCGTTCCATGCGTGTGCCGGTGAAACAGCAAGAACAAAAAGCAAGCCCAAGCAGATACGCCACATCAAAAACTTATACGTTTGTATTATTTTTAATGTCAAGAGTTCAGATAAACAAGGTAAATGGAAAAAGTTGAAAATCTTAGCTGGGCTCTGGCTTGGGTCATAAAAGAAGCGCGGGAATCCGCAGGTCTTACGCAAAGCCAATTAGCCGGTTTCGCGGGGCTGTCTGAAATATACCTTTCCAGCCTGGAACGAGGCTGCCGTGGTGATTCAATAAATGCGCTGATGCAGATTGCGGGAGTACTCAATATCCCGACCTCTGAATTGATGCGGCGCATTGAGGAAGAACTAAAAAAAGGCCCCCGGCAACCTGAAAAGACTGCCGGTAGGCCGCGTAAGCAAAAAGACTAAATTCCTATCGGCTTTTTCCGCTTTGCCGAGAATGATCTTGGGATATCTTTGATTTTCGATCTATTTTTCCCATAGCGTGTTCTACTTCAAACTGCGCTCGTTCAATTGTTTTTCCAACGTATTCCCCTGCCACGACTTCCGCTCCAAAGGTTTTACCCAACTCCCCTAAGGCTTGATGTAAATCTCTCTGTTCATAGCCCCGCAGGGCCATTACCAAGTCGATTGCGCCCTTGCCGCGTTTTTCTGTTCCCATATGCCAATGGGAGCCGATGGTTTTGACTTCGCGTTTATCTGACAACTGGTAGCAATCATAGTCATCTTTTTGATATGGCCCGCGCGCCCCAAACATGCGGCGCAGAACTGTGCCAATATCAAGCCCACGAAGGGCGGTCATATACTTCTGCAACACTCCATTCTCTTTTGCTAATCGTGAGTTAGCAATTTTCAAATTCATGTTCTGCGTCTTGAGCAGAGTATTTTCTTTTCGGATGGCGGAGATAACTGGCTCAACGGCGGCACGTTGTGCTGCAACGCCGCTTTGCGCGGCTTTCCGGGCATACGCGGCAAGTTCCTTATCCCGCATCCGTTCAAGCTTGGACGGCATTTCTGGAGCATCATAACGCGTTGGTTGCGGAAATTTCACAGCGTTATCATTGCCAACAATGGAATAAAATTGGCTCACCTTCTGATGGGTAGCGCGAGAATTTTCTATTCCTCGCGTAATCCCAAGAGACTGCACTGCTTTGGCGTAATCCGTTTGCAGCAACGAAAGGGTATGTCGAGAGCCGCCAAACAAAGAGCGACAATTCAGCTTACCGGTATCGTCCAAAGGCACTAAAAGCGCGTGAATGTGCGGTGTAGCCTCATCCAGATGCAACACAGCTTTAACAACACGGCTGCCGTAACGTTCCTTGAGCCATTGAGTAGAAGCATCCACCCACGAATTGAGCCGGTGAGCGTCATACTCACCGGCTTTTTCAGTTTGTCCAGGGCGGAAATATTCAGGACTGGCAGAAAGAAGCATTTCCACGCCAAGAACAGCATTTTTACGGATGCGCTGTGTGCCTATGGCCTCCTTGACCAAGGCTGTGTTGTCTGCCTCAGATTGGCATATGAGGACACGATTCTCCGTTGTCCTGCCCTCGTCCGCGTTTGGCGTTTCCCGTTCCCGTTGATTATGCTTGCCGGAGCCAGCGATTGCGCCCCACGTCTTTAGCTTTTGAATACGCAACACGGTGAACGCTGGTCGCATTGCTCTCTCCAAGTGCAGATCGGGGCTTGCTCAACAAGCGAAATGGCCTGAATAAAAAACACTGTATTCAAAAAAATTACCGATATATCGCACAAGTCATTCCGTTGCAGATACGGCACAAGGGTTGCGCTCTTTTCAGAATTTTCATTGCCAGACAATAAAAAACTCAACGAGGCATGAAACCGCTCTCCACTCGCCTTACCCCGAAAAAACAACGATATACCGGACTCACCCATTTCCGCGATAAAATCGACATGCGCCCTGATTTTCTTGTGCTGCAAAAACGGCGAGTAAGTGCGCGGCTCAAAACCAGCCTTCCGCGCTGCTTCCAGGGTAATGATCTCCATATAAGCCCTCCTGCTTGTTAAGTTACTAGGAAGGCAAAGTTTAACAAATTGTGTTCCACAATTCCTTACGCTATACTACGCCAAATGATTTATTCGTTTTTTCTTTTGGCGTAAAAAATCCCGGCAATCCGGGCGAACGAAATATTTTCAGGATGAAAATGTGGAGTGAGTCCACATTTTAATGCGGCAACATCTTGGGTTGTCTAAACCATCATACAAGGTGCGAAGTGACTTGACGTGGGCGATAGGTTGACCCAGGAGCAGCGCCGGCGCTGCATGAGCAGTATAAAAAATAAAGACTCGACCCCGGAAATGGTTGTACGAAAGGGGCTTCACAAGCTAGGCTTACGATATAGACTACATGCTAAAAACTTACCCGGCACGCCTGATTTAGTTTTTACAAAATATCGCACGGTTCTCTTTGTACACGGATGTTTCTGGCATAAGCACGATTGTTACAAGTTTTCAATGCCAGCGACACGCACTGATTTTTGGCAAAATAAACTGAAACATAATAAACTGCGTGATGAGAGAAACATCGCAATATTACGTGAAATTGGTTGGCGCGTCATTATCATCTGGGAGTGCGCTATATCTGGAAAAAAACGTCAAAAGCAAGAACTCTTGCTTAATAAAATATTCAATGCAATAAAGCACAACAGCCAAGTCATATATGAATTACGCGGAGAATAACTATTATTCTCTGAACAAATTGATGGAGCACAAATTTCATACCTGAGAGGTGAATTGTGATACGTAACTGTCTTGTACTTTCTCAATACAGGGAAGGTAGTGAATATAATGATTTTATAGGTAAATTTTATCACTTCCCAGGAAATAAAAACAAGTCATACCTTAGCCAGTTTCAACATCTGCCGATAGAGTTCGTTTATTATGAGCCGACAGCAAATGATGGCGCTGGCGAATATTTTGGATATGGCACAATAACAAAAAAACCTTTCGAAGACAAAAGAGAGCCAGGACAATTTTTTGTAGAAATTGATGAATTCAAACCGTTTAACACACCTGTACCATTGAAAAACACTGATGGATTCATAAGAGAAAAATCTAGCCCCCATTACAATGCTCAAAATGCAGTCAGAAAAATCTCAGCAGATTTACTTGATGAAATATGCCTAGATGGAGAAATTCAACTAAATTTTAAAGCAGACGCTCACCTCATCCGCGTATTGGGTGAACAGCTTATTGCATCAGAAAAAGTGGGCATTCTCGAACTTATAAAGAACGCCTATGATGCGCATGCTTCTGAATGCACTGTCCGTATTGAAAACATCCCGACACTCCCACAAGTAGCCCAAGAATTTTACTCATATCCAGAGCTCCAGGGGCCAGTTATTATCATCGAAGATAACGGAACTGGTATGAGCAAAGAAGCGATAGAACATGGTTGGTTACGTCCTGCTTCTACAATAAAAACAAACATCAAGGAACAAATAAAAAAAGAACGTGAAGCCGCGCTAAAGTCAGGCTCTCTTGCCCAATACAATAGCCTAATCGCAGAACTAAAAAAGGCAAACAAGAATAGAATTCCTCTTGGCGAAAAAGGAGTTGGGCGTTTTGCAACTCACAGGCTGGGACAATTTTTAACAATTAAAACAAAAATTGCCGGACTGAGCTATGAATACGTTTTAGAACTTGATTGGAACAAGTTTGACAACTATTCGGGCCAAGGAACTGATTTGCAGTCCATCGGTGTTGGTCTAAAAAGGCAGCCCCTATCTCGGAATTATGGCAAGAATGATTCCGGAACTCAAATCATTATTTATGGCGGAAGAGACGGTTTTGACTGGAGCGAAGAAAAAATTTACGAGTTAAACCGTTCAATACTACAGCTGAACTCCCCACATCCGCATCCAGACGCACTGAAAAGCTTATTTCAAGCGACTTTACAGGTTCCCCAGTTGCCAGACCTTGGCAAAACAAATGATTTTGAACCTACAGCCACCTTTGAATTTGCCGGCCTCGTAGATCATGCTGGCAAAATGGACTATACGCTTACATTTACTCCCCCTGCTTCTGTACCAATGTCTTCATGGACAAAAGATGAGACTATTAACTTATTGAATTCTGCAAAATCCATATGGCCTAATAAAAACCGCCTACCTGAATGTGGCCCTTTTTTTGTCCATCTCAGACTTTGGTACAGAAAAGCACCTTGGGTTGACGGCCCAGAGTCAAAATTCTTTATGGATAGATTGGCCCAATACGGAGGCATTTCAATTTACCGGGATGGTATTAACATCTTCCCTGCAGAGTGGGGAGCACAGACAGACTGGCTTGATCTATCTAAAAAACATATTAAGCAAGGCTGGCGCCTCTCTTATTACAATATGATAGGCAATATCGAAATTGAACAAAGCGCCAACATCACCCTTACTGACAAAACCGATAGGCAAGGCTTACTGGAAAACCAAGCTTATCATGATCTAAAGCAATTAATAAAAGCGATTATTGAAGGTCTAATTGAAAACTACTGGACTGGAACACGCGATGAATACAGTGAATTGATGAGCAAAGTAGTTCGCGACCCAAAGATGCTGAAAGAATATACAAGACAAGCAGCTGATATTAACAAAAAAATATCTGAAAATTATCCTATAACGGATGATCCACATGAAATACTTGGCGTTCTAGGCAGCAACCCCCTTGAGCGCGAAGAACGCTTAATTAACCTAACGCGATCTTTAAAAGATTTACAGAAAAGTCTTCAGTTGATTGAAGAATCACAAGAGATGCTTACCGAACAAGCTGGGTATGGCCTAGCGATTGCGGCATCTGTACATGAGATCAACAAAATTACATCCAATTTTTTTTACAGCATAAATGATATTCTCAAGAAAGACAGTTTTGATAAAGACAAACTCACAGAACTACGAGAGTCTTCTTCCTCTTTACGCACTGAGTTAAAGCGCCTTGCTCCCCTTAGGGCTCTCAGAAGTGAAAAACGTGTAGAATTTTCAATTAGTAGACCAATTTCCTATGCTATTTCTGTCTTTACAAGCAGATTTGCAAAAAAGAATATCAAGATTGAGTATAAAGCAATTGAAGACTTTAACGTTTATGCCAGGTTTGGCGCAGTGGTTCAGATTTTTACTAACTTGTTAGACAACGCACTTTACTGGCTCGATTCTCCTGATTTTGAGACTAAAACAGTGACAATTAATGTAGATGCAAAGTTTAGAACAGTATTATTTGCAGATTCTGGACCAGGCATCCATGATTCCATTCTTCCACACCTTTTCAAGCCAGGCTACAGTTTAAAAATCCCGCGCAGCGGCCTTGGGCTATATATCAGTAAGTACTATATGCAGGATATGAAAGGAGACATACAGCTCGTGGCGAATCCAAAATACCGCATTAGCAATATGCCAGGGGCGCAATTCCTTTTAGACTTTGCTCGAGTTCAAGACGCCAAGGAGTTGTAAAATGGGCCATAACCTTTGCATCATTGATGATGCCTTTATGCAACCTGCAGTTGCTTGCGAGATTGAGCAGTACACCTCCTATTCAGGAGCAGGTCTTGATGTACTCCTAAAACAGGAAGGATGGAATGAAGATACAGTTGTGCGAGATCTATGCAAACTTTTTTTGAACGATATTGATAAAGAAAAGCAAACAAAGCGTTGGAATTTGCGTGCATTTAGCAACCCAGAATTCTTTATTAATGCATTTAATGATGAACAGTATCGTTCTGATATAATTATTTTTGATTGGGAATACAGTACTGGCGATGTAGATCAAATTGACTATCTTAAAAAAATTTTGAGAAACTCACATACGCTTATTTTTATATATTCACGGCAAAATATATCATCAATAGAAGAAGCTATTAAAGACCCACTTTCTGAATACCTTGATCGTGTAAAAATTATTGAGAAACACGCTGAGCAATCCTACAATGAATTGTGTAATACTGTAAGAGAAAAACAAGAAAGTGATTTTGCATTTAAATTTGGAAATAAACTAAGAAACATTACGTCAAAAAGCATAAATGATGTTTTATTTGAACTAAGCAACATGAATTTTGATAGTGTTGTAAAGTGTCTTATTAGCCAACATGAAGACAGTGAGATTGCGGCTATTGACAGCGAGTTAAAGCAGATAATTGGAGCTAAAATAAAAGACATGCTCAAGGAATCGCCGGAACTACACAGCCTTCTTAAAGATAATGGGATACCCAATGATGCCATAAGCGAGTTTCTGGAATTGACAGCAGAGAGTATAAAAAACAATATTACATTTGCAGAGAGCTTTTGGGATGGCACGCGCGTGCCTGATTCATCGGATATGCCTTTGCCCTATGACAGGCTTTGGTCTTATCGGTTATATTATACTCCGAGACAAGAAGACCAAATGGTTCGCACTGGAGACATAATTAGAAACCAAAGTGGTGCAAATCTTTATTTTGTCCTCAATGGCGATTGTAGCTTGCAGCGATTTTGGAAGGATTGCGGAGGGCAATTGTTGCTTGTAGAAATTGTAAATATTGCCTCAGATAGTGCACGGATAAAAAACTACACCAGCAAAATAGCTGCAATTAATTCCGATTTTAAAAAAAGATTTGAAAGCATAAGCTCGCTCACCAACGGAGAAAGACTAAAGCCGCTCGGGGGAGCTCCCGTTTTATTGCCATATGTCCCCGTAGATGGCTCTTATAGTGACTTTTTACTTTTCCCACTGCGTGTATCATCCTTGTCGATTCCGGAACCATCTGAAAACGGTGCTTCGCTTGATCCAAAAAAACTCGTCAAGACACCCCTCTCTTATGAGGCAACGAATTATGAACGTGTTTGCTCAGTAAGCGAACCATTTGTCGGCCCCCTTAAATGGGCAATTTTGAGCCAACTTTATGGTTGGGGAAGTCCGGATTATCCAGTAGAATTACAAAAGGTACTAGCTAAGAAGATAAAGGATATTTTTCAGTGAGCTCATCTTGCTTTTTTAGCGTTGATCTTTTTGCCGGGTGTGGCGGCCTGACTCAAGGAATGCATGCAGCTGGTTTCAAAACTATGGTTGCAGTTGAGTTAGAAGCTGTTGCTGCTCGCGCATACTCTTTAAATCATCCCAATACTATCATATTAACAAAGGATGTTCGCCAAGTAACGTCAGAAGAAATCAAATTGCACCTGGGAGACAACCCGCTACACCTTCTGGCAGGCTGCCCACCATGCCAAGGTTTTTCTTCGGTGCGCCGGCTAAATAGAGCAGAGTTTGCGCCGGACAATCGAAATGGCTTAGTTGAAGAATATTTTCGCCTTATCAAAGAATTACGTCCGCTTACAATCATGATGGAAAACGTGCCCGGCTTATTACACTATAGCCTGTTTCAAAGCATTCGTGCTGAGCTAGGCGCACTAGGTTATGCCCCGCAAGTCGAAATAGTAAACGTAAGAAATTATGGAGTACCTCAAAATCGTAAGCGTTTAGTCATGGTCGGGTCTTTGCTGGGAAAATTGAATATCTCAAAAGGGACAACTGAAAGAGTCACTGTAAGAGATACTATCGCTCATTTGCCAAAGCCTGCAGATAGCATAGACCCTTTACATCGCATTGTTGCTTGTCATACTCCAAAAATTTTAGAACGAATAAAACTTACCCCAAAAGATGGCGGTAGCAGAAAAGATTTGCCTAAAGAGTATACGCTTGAGTGCCATAAAGGAAGTAATATCGGCTTCAATGATATTTATGGGCGCTTACGTTGGGATGATTACTCAACAACAATTACCAGTGGTTGCCTAAATCCTTCAAAAGGGCGCTTTTTGCATCCTGAGCAAGACAGGGCTCTAACCCCACGAGAAGCGGCCTTGTTACAATCTTTTCCACCTGACTATAAATTTCCAACGGACATACCTAAACAGGCACTTGCGCTCTTGATTGGCAACGCTCTACCCCCAAAGTTTAGTTACTACCAATCAAAAAATATTTATGAGCACTTGCAAGCTCATAATGCCTAAAGAAAGCCTACAAGATTAATATTCTTAAATTTTTTTCTAGAAAAAAAAGAACCAGCTAATTGACAAACCGCCCGTGAGTATATATTAAAAATATATACTCACGGAGGTTGCCATGCAGCAAGCCAAGCTATTCCAAAACGGTCAGAGCCAAGCGGTTCGGTTGCCGAAAGACTTTCGCTTTGACGGTGACAGCGTTGCCATCAAGCGCGTGGGCAAGGCGGTTGTGCTTCTGCCGTACAACGAGCCTTGGGATACTCTTTTGGAGTCCCTTTCCATGTTTTCTTCTGACTTCATGGACGAGCGCGTTCAGCCGCCTGTGGATGTTCGGGAGGAGTTTTGATGCGCGTTCTTCTGGACACGAATATTTGCATCTACATGATTAAGAACAGGCCGCCGGAGGTGCGTAAGCACTTTGAGCAGTTTGTGCCGGGGGATATTGCCATATCCTCCATTACCGTTGCCGAGCTTCAATATGGAGTCGAAAAGAGCGCGGCTAGAGAGAAGAACGCCTTGGCCCTAGAAGCCTTTCTTCTGCCGCTGGAGATCGCATCGTTCGATACCGAGTCTGCGCTTGTATACGGAAAAATCAGGGCCGAACTCGAAAGGCAAGGCAAGCCCATCGGCAGCATGGACATGCTGATTGCCGCCCAAGCCATAGCGCAGGACTTCACGCTTATCACGCATAACCTGAAAGAGTTTGATCGGGTTTCCGGACTCAGATGCGAAACGTGGGTTAATTCATAACGGGAGCATTCGGTCAATTGGAATCCCTGTTTGTCCATCCAATTGAAATTTTCAGCGATGTGCATAAACTTGTGTATAAAAAAATATTTCACGCCAAATATAAAGACAATTAGCGATTAATTATAGCTAGTTATTGTATTCTGTTCTAAGTCCACCCTCTCCGCCACATTGAAGTCCACAGAACCCCGGAAACGTCCGTCACGACTTGACAAAATACGTTTCCGGGGTTCTTCTTTTGTCCGTAAATATCCGGACATTTTCGCACGAATCCGCAAGATGTCCGGCAAACAAACCGGACATTTTCAGTTTTTCGCTCCTGAGCATGGAAAAATATCCGGTCATAGGAGGAAACCCTTATGGCTCTTACAGCTTTAGCGTTCAGGAATTGGAAAATGACCAACTGGAAGAGGAAATTGACAACACGGATGATATACAAGGGTGGGTTCAATTCCTCCAGTTCCCATTTTCTCAGATAACTAAATACTACAGCTATTTTAAAGGCGAGAGTTCTTTTGGGACACATCAAGGTGTAAAAGGGCTTCAGTTTGATCGTGTTATGACGGTTGTTGACGATACAGAAGCACGCGGCAATACGTTTAATTACAGCAGATTAGCCGTCCTTCAGTATGAAACAGTTGACAGGAGGTTTATTGAGGATATTGAGACAATAGAAGTTAAAAGAAAAGATGTTATTTCTTCAGATGTTACGGAGCACTACCGAGGAGAGCAAGTCCATTATTTTAGAATAAAAGTAAATGATACCGAACTTGAATCGATGATATGCGGCCCTGATTTATATATACGGAATGTGAAAAATAAACGTTAAATTAGCTACATATAAATCGTTGCCTGAATTTTAATGGTAAACAAATGCCCGAGACGTTTATTGTAATGCAGGCAATGCCCTCCCTTGACTTTTGTATCTAAATGGATACAGTTATTTCATGAACACCTTCCACCAGACCGACACCTTTTCCGCCTGGCTCATGAAGCTCAAGGACACCAAAGCCAGAGCCAGAATCGTTACCCGTGTCAGGTCTGCGGAGCATGGCAATTTTGGAGATTGCGCTCCGGTTGGGGAAGGCGTCTCAGAAATGCGTTTGCACTTTGGGCCGGGGTATCGCCTCTATTTCTGGCAGGAAGGCAGTCAGGTGTACTGGTTGCTTGCCGGGGTGATAAAAGCTCACAGAAACGCGATATTGAGCGGGCCAAACAGTTACGGCGCGAAGTCGAGGAGTTGAATCATGGTAAAAGTAAGTAAGTTTGACGCGGCCCTTTATCTCGACAGCGAAGAGATGATGGCTGAATACTTAACGGCGGCTATGGAAGATGAAAATCCTGACGTATTCCTTGCTGCGCTCTCTGACGTGGCAAAAGCGCGTGGCATTGCCCAGCTTGCCAAAGACACCGGATTAGGCCGGGAAAGCCTGTACAAGAGCCTTGCCCCCGGTGCAAAGCCCCGCTTCGATACCATCATGAAAATCACCAAGGCGCTCGGTGTTCCACTGGCCCCAAAAGCGGAAAACATGCACCCTTGAAATTTTTTTGAACAAATTTACCGGGTCTAAAACCGGACAACAAACCGGAGAATTACCCAAAGCTAAACATTTTACCCAATCAATTTAACGCATTGGAGTTTCTTGCCAGGTCCACCCTCTCGCTACATTGAAGTTCATAGAACCCCGGAAACGCCCGTCACCACGTGCCAAATGCGTTTTCGGGGGTTCTCTTTTGTTCGTAACTACTCGGACATTTCCACATGGGTTCGTAAGATGTCGGCAAACAAACTGGGCATTTTCATTGTTCGTTCCTGAGCACGGAAAAATATCCGGCCTAAGAGGAAATCCTTATGGCCTTACAGAGTGAGGGTTCAGGGCTCATTCTGTATCTTGACCTTGCTCCTTGATATGTACTATGTTTTGTACATATCAAGGAGCAAGAAAATGGACGCCATCACCTATACCGCTGCCCGTCAGCAGTTAGCGCAAACCATGAATGATGTTTGCGAGAATCATACTCCTGTCATCATTACCCGCCAAAGGGCTGAAGCCGTGGTTATGATGTCTCTTTCCGATTTCAACAGCATTCAGGAAACGGCGTATTTGCTGTCCAATCCTGCAAACGCTGAACGGCTCCGGGCTTCTGTTGCCGATGCCGAAGCTGGCAAGGCTATCACGACTTCCTTGGATGATTTATGATTCTTCAGTTCACGGAACAGGGGCTTGAAGACTATGGTTATTGGAAGTCTCACGACTCACAGAAAGCCCAAAAAATCAAAAAACTTATCGAAAGTATTCTGGCTACGCCGTTCACAGGAACCGGCAAGCCGGAACCTCTGCTGTTCGACCTGAAAGGCTATTGGTCACGCCGGATAGATAGGGAACACAGGCTTGTTTACAAAGTCACGCCCGATGCCCTCATTATCGTTTCTTGCCGCTTTCATTATGAGAAGCGAGGATAGGATGGGACGGAGGACGAATCCCCGGGGGGGGCGCCATAACCACCGGCGAAGGATTTTCTTGAATCCGGCATTACCCACCCTGCTATGCTTACCGTAGCCGAATTTATACGGGAGCCTGACTGTGCCCCCGCAGCATTTGCAAAAAAGGAACCCAAGCGCGGAACCCTATAGGCGTGCTTGGGTTCCTGCATTTCCCCAAAATGTAAACCATGTATCCAGCCGGGTAGAAAGCGGTAAGCAACCTTCTCTCGTTGACGAACATCTCCAAGGTATATACTAAAAATATATATTATGGAGGTTGCCATGCAGCAAGCCAAGCTATTTCAGAATGGCCAGAGCCAGGCAGTTCGGCTACCCAAAGAATTCCGCTTTGAGGGCGACAGCGTTGCCATCAAGCGAGTGGGCAAGGCAGTTGTGCTTCTGCCGTACAACGAGCCTTGGGATACTCTTCTGGATTCCCTTTCCATGTTTTCTTCTGACTTTATGGACGAGCGCGTTCAGCCGCCTGTGGATGCTCGGGAGGACTTTTGATGCGCGTTCTTCTGGGCACGAATATTTGCATCTACATGATCAAGAACAGGCCGCCGGAAGTGCGCAAGCACTTTGAGCAGTTCGTGCCGGGGGATATTGCCATATCCTCGATTACCGTTGCCGAACTCCAGTACGGGGTCGAAAAGAGCACGGCTAGAGAGAAGAACGCCTTGGCGCTGGAAGCCTTTCTTCTGCCGCTGGAAATCGCCTCGTTCGACACAGAATCAGCCCTTGTTTATGGTAAAATCAGAGCGGAACTGGAGCGCCAAGGCAAGCCCATTGGCAGCATGGACATGCTGATTGCCGCCCAAGCCATAGCGCAGGATTTCACGCTTATCACGCATAACCTGAAAGAGTTTGATCGGGTTCCCGGCCTCCGGTGCGAAACGTGGGGTAATTCATAGCCAGTTATCCGTAACTATCCGGATATTTCCACATGAAGCGGCAGCCGCGAGGGCATATGCCGCGTTTGACAACCAGAGAGAATTTGAGGGAAAAATATGAACAGAATCAACGTGATATGCCTTGGCGTACGTGACATTATAAAGGCAAGAGCATTCTACCGTGACGGCCTTGGTTTTACCACACCCAGCAACGAGGACAAGCCGGACGTGGTCTTTTTCAGCAATGGCGGCACCAGACTGGAACTCTATCCTCTTGAAGCGCTGGCCAAAGACATCAACGAAACGGCCCCGCCGGCGATTGGTGGGGGATTTGGCGGCATAACTCTTGCGTTTAATGCGAAAACGAAAGAGGAAGTCGATGCCATTTTCGCCAAAATTGAAAGTCTGGGCGGAAAGATTGCCAAACGCCCGGAAACGGCATTCTGGGGAGGATACAGCGGCTATATTCAAGACTTGGATGGGTATTACTGGGAAATCGCCTATTGGGATGGCTGGCGGTTCGACGCCAACGATATGCTGGTTATTGATGAGCACCTTATGGATGAGTGAAGACGCCGCCGGCTTCATGTGAGTCGGCGCTGCTTCTAGGGCCTGTTCACACTATGAGCAATTTTGTTCTCTGCCAAGGAAGCCGGCCTTTGAACCGAAGGAGTGTACTCTTTTGGTACATGACTTCGGTGCAAAGGCTGGCTGACGCAGGCAGAGGACAAAAGGGCCATAGTGTGAACAGACCCTACTCAATACCCTCCCACCATGCGGGAAAGGTCTGCCCCTCGTCGTCAAGCCATACCGTTTCCCCGATTCGCGGCGTGAGCACGCGCAATGCCGCCCCTTCGGCCGCTTCGGTCACCCGCTTGAAGGGATCATCCCAGGTATGGTTGGCGATGGAGAATTTCCCGGCGTGGACGGGGAGCAGGGCTCTGGCGCGTATTTCCTGCGCCGCTCTGGCCGTTTCTTCCGGCAACATGTGAATATATTGCCAGTTTCGGTCGTATTGTCCGTTTTCAAGAATGGCCAGGTCACATCCGGCAAAGCGCTCTCCGATTTCCGGCATATGCGGCCCGTAGCCTCCGTCGCCGCTATAAAATACCCGCCGTCCCGCTGCTTCCAGCATACAGGCAATCCACAGCGTTCTGTTTCTTTTCAACCCTCTGCCGGAAAAATGTCTGGCCGGAAGCACGTGGATGAAGAAATCCTTTTCAGGTTCCAACGTTGTGAACCAGTCCGCTTCAAGGATCTTTTCCGTGGCGAATCCCCAGTGCTCCAGATGTGCTCCCACCCCAAGCCCGCAGACGACTTTCGCGACCTTTGCCCGCAGGGCCGTCACCGTCGGGTAATCCAGATGATCCCAGTGATCATGGGAAATAATCAGATAATCAATTTCCGGCATATCTTCGGCGCTATAGATGGATGTTCCGTCAAACGCCCTGGTGGAAAAGGAAAGCGGCGACGCGTACGCGCTGAATACCGGGTCAACCAGAATCCTTTTGCCGCCAAGCTGCATGAAAAAGGATGAATGCCCCAGCCAGATGACGACATCCCTGTTTATGTCCAGCGCCGCGAGATCGGTTTTTACCGTGGGCAGGGCGCGGGATGGCTTCAGCCGTTCTTTGGGGATGAACAGGTACTCGAAGAGCATACCCGCAAAGCTGCTGTCGCCTGTTATTTGCGGTGTGGCGACAAGATTCTGGAACTCGCCGTCAGCGTAATGGGGGGATTGCCTGATCCGTTCAAGCCGGGGGCCGTCAGGCAGTGTGCCGAATTGGGGCTGCCGCATGAAGGCAAACGCCCCGGCGGCCAGACAGACGAGAATAATGAGCAGAGTGAGCATAATGGCGCGTAACCGTCCTTTCATACTATCTGATACCTGCGGATTGGTGGTGTGCCGGAGTGTATGGATGCCATGGCCGGATATGGCATCAGGTTCCGGATACGCCTTCAGATTGAACACGTTTCCTGTCCTTCGCGATACCCTGTATGTCCCGATGACATTGTCCGGACTCTGTCAGACACGAGGTGTGCCAGGCAAGAAAAAAACTGCCGTTTTTCCGCTTGTCACGGCACACCGTTTCCCGCCCGCGAAGAGAGGATAAAAATTTCAGGGCGAGGCCAGGCGGGCAGATACACACGCTGAAAGGTATGCGTGCATTGGCTATTTTATTAAGCAAATTTTCCACTTGATAAAAATAGTATCTTTAGTAAAAGGTGACGCTTGTTCTCCCAGAAAATATGTTGAGTGGGTCGAGCTGTCTGATGCGCTCCCTGAATCTGCCCCGTGCGCAACAACTATCAATGCTGCTGTAAACAATGAATTGTTTGCAGCTGTTATTTTTTAACTTTGAGGAACGGTATGTCATTCAAGAAAAAGATTCTCGCAACAGTATGTCTCGGCGCTGCAGGGGCGTTACTTGTTACTGCTATTGCTCTCTATATACTGAGCTCAACGCGTTCATTTGTCGGTATGTACAGATTCCAGAGTGAAGCACAGGCCGCTGTTTTGAATGTAAACGCTGATATCAACTATCTCAGCCGACTCGCGCGGAATATTTTGCTCGGTCAGGATATTGATAAAAACATTGCGGATATTCACAAATACAATAAAAAAGTAGTCGATAGCCTGAATACAATTGATGCTTCGCTCCTGAACGCCGACATGCAAAGAAGCCTCGCCCTGGCACGGGATGAAGCACGGCGTTTCGGGGACGCTACCGTCAGTCTTATGGAATCGTTCCGTACAACGCCCCCGGAGGAACGCCATCTCAGAATGAAAGAGTACGGCGAAAAAAACACGCCTATCGCCAACGCGTTCCGCAAGGCGTTCAGCGTGTTTGAAGCCGAAGCCCAAAAAGAACTGCAGAGCAGCCGGGAAGAAATGGATGGCTGGCTTTCACTGGCGGTCTATCTTTGCCTCGGCCTTTCCGGGGTGATTGTCATCACCGTCGTCATGGTCGGGTACCTTTCTTCCCGTAAAGATTTCGCGGCTATGGATCTGTGCACGGCCATGGCGGTGGATTTCGGCCACGGCAAGCTGAAGCAGCGCATCCGGCCCGAAGATGCCGGTTCCCTCGGGGAGCTGGCCAGAGCGCTGAATAATACGGCGGCCTCTCTGGAACAGTCGCATGAAGACGCCGCGGCTTCCCTCGCCCTTTCCGAGCGGGAGAAAGCGGAAACCGTCAAGGCGCTGGAACAGGCCAGAGAAATGCGTCTTGCGGCGGAAGAGAATCAAAAGGCCATATTCCTGGCCGCTTCGGAACTGACGCAAATAGCCTCGGTGCTCAACGAAACCACCCTCGGCCTCTTTGACACCGTCAAGGAAGCCAAGCAGGGGGCGGCGACACAGGCGGAGCGTCTGAGTTCCGCGTTGGGTCTGATGCAGGATATGGATGCCAGCATGCGGGATACGGCGAACCTTGCCGCCAGCGCCGCCGAAGGGGCGGACGAAGCCAGAGGACAGGCGAGCCAGGGGGCGGAAATTGTCGCGGAACTCTTGCAGGCCATAGGAAAGGTGCGCGGCATTACCGATGAAATGGGTTCGTGCATGCAGGAACTCGGCAGTGAAGTCGAATCCATCAGCGGGGTCATGAGTATTATTTCGGATATCGCCGACCAGACGAACCTCCTGGCCCTGAACGCCGCCATTGAAGCGGCGCGCGCGGGCGAAGCCGGCAAGGGCTTTGCCGTCGTGGCGGATGAAGTGCGTAAACTGGCGGAAAAAACCATGCAGGCTACCGGAGAGGTCGGGCAAAAAATCGGCAGCATCCAGAATGCTTCCCGCCGCAATATCGCCAGCGCCGAACAATCCGCCGCCTCTGTGGATACGGCATCCCGCCTCGCGGAAAACTCCAACGCGGCGCTGCGCACTATCGTAAGCTTCGCGGGCAAGAGCGCCACCGAGGTTCACAGCATTTCGGCGCAATCCGAGCGGACGCATGAAATAGGCGCGCGCGTTGCCGGGAGCATGGAATCCGTCAACAATATCGCGGCGTCCACGGCGGAAAGCATGAACGATGCCGCGCAGCGGGTTTCGGAAATGTCGGAACAGGCCGCTTCGCTGCACGCGCTGGTGCAGCGCCTCGGCACGGCGACGAAAAACGTATAGAAACGCCGGGTTCTGACCGGCAAAGACGTTGTTGCTGTTACGGCCTCCTTGAAACCTGCCGGTTTTGAGGAGGCCGTTTGCTGTTGTCGCGGGCGGTGACGGGCGGACGGCTGGGCTGGGCGGCCCGTGAAAAAGCGCTTCCCGACGGGCTTGTCCCGATTTTTGCCCAGGCTGGAAGGCGGACTTTACAGCAGCGGCAACTATCTCGTATACATGCACGATGGGCCGCACTCTCGTCAGTTTGACGCGGCCATGCCCCGCACGTTGTTTTCCGCGACAAGGATGGTGTTATGGAAGCGTTTCTCTGGGGGGTTCGGGGGAGTATCCCCAACCCCACGCAAGCCAATCAGTTCTACGGTGCAAATACCACCTGTGTGGAAGTACGCCTTGATGACGGGCAGTTGCTCATTTTCGATGCGGGCACGGGCATCCGTTCCCTGAGCAAGACGCTGCCCAATAACGGGGTGTGCCACGTTTTTCTGAGCCACGGACACAGCGACCACGTCCAGGGATTGAGCTTTTTCCAGCCTTTCTTCCTCCCGCTCTGGACCATTCATCTGTATATTCCCGTGTGGCTGGAAGATATGCCCCACCGGCTCTTTGACGGCAACAGTTTCCCCGTGGCCTTTTCCGGGCTGCGGGCCGATATACGCGTGCACCTTGTGCAGCACGGCAGCGCCGTTCAGATCGGCTCCGGGGATAATGCCGCCACGGTCACCGCGCATTATAACAACCACCCCGGCGGCTGCCTCGCGTACAAGGTCGCGGCGGACGGCAAGACGTTTCTTTTTTCCGGCGATCACGAGATTACCGCCGCGCCGGACGTACGGGCCGCCACCGCCGCCATGCTGGAAAACGTGGATGTGGCGGTGGTGGATGCGGCCTTTTCCCGCCGGGATTACCTTGCCGGATGGGGACATTCCACCTGGGAAGACTGGGTTGAACTGTCCATGGCCGCCGGAGTGGGCACCCTTGTGCTGACCCACCACATGCAGGACCGCACGGATGTCGAACTTGATATCCTGCAACGGGATCTGCTGGCCAGACAGGCTCTGGGGCATTTCGGCGGCATGCAGGTAGCGCTCGGGCGCGAAGGCATGCGCTTTTCCCTGCCCGTGCCTGCCGATATCGAATACAAGGCCAGCAACTGGCTGCAAAGTTTTATCGAGACGCTTTCCCAGTACAAGGAAGAAAGCACCCTGCTGGACCGCATCCTCAGCAAGACGCGGGAAATAGCCGGGGCCGACGCCGGTTCCTTCTATCTTGTGGAAGGCGACGATCTGGTGTTCGCCTATTCCCATAACGATACGCTCTTTCCGGCGGACAGCAAAAACAAGTCCGCCTACATCAACATGCGTCTTCCCATCACCCGGGAATCCATTTCCGGCTATGTCGCAGCCACCGGGGAGGTGCTGAACCTCGACGACGTGCACGACCTGCCGCCCGACGTTCCGTACCGTTTCAACGACAGTTTTGACGTCAAGACGGGCTATTACACCAAGTCCGTCCTCACGGTGCCCATCCTGAGCCGTGATAAAACCATGCTCGGCGTCTTGCAACTCATCAACAGTCTGCACCCGCGCACCGGGGAGCCGCAGCCGTTTTCCGAAATCATGCAGCGTTCTGTGCTGCAACTGGCGCGGGAAGCGGGTACTTTTCTCGAAATAAGCAGTCAGCTGCGCGATAACATCGACCGGCTGCTGCGCATCGCGAAACTGCACGATCCTTCGGAAACCGGCCCGCACGCGGAACGGGTGGGGGCCATTGCCGCTGAAATATACGACCACTACGCGACGATAAAGGGCATTCCCCCGGAACGCGCGCGTTACTTCAAGGGGCAGATACGCCTTGCCGCCATGCTGCACGATATCGGCAAGGTGGGCATCAGCGATACCGTCCTGCGCAAGCCCGGCAAGCTGACCGACGAGGAATTCGCGATCATGCGCACCCATGCGGAACTCGGGGCGGAGCTATTTTCGAATGAATCCAAGGATATTACGGAAATGGCCTATGAGATCGCGCTGCACCACCACCAGAAATGGAACGGCAAGGGCTATCCCCTGCGTGACGGCCCCATGGAAGGGGAAGCCATTCCCCTGTCCGCCCGCATCACGGCCATTGCCGACGTGTTCGACGCGCTGGTTTCGCCGCGCTGTTACAAGCAGCCCTGGAGCTTTGAAAAGGCCCAGGCGCTTTTGCGGGAAGAGGCCGGGCAGCATTTTGACGCGGAACTGGTGGAATGCTTTGCGGCGATCACGGATACCGTGCACATGATTTACGAACGCTTCCCCGACAATGCGCCCCAAAACGACGGGACGGGCGACGCGCCCCCTGCTTCCTGAGCCGGAATCCGACGCCGGAACGAGGAGGCGCCCGTGTCCACGCAGCCGAAAAAGCGCTTGCGCATCATGAAAAAACGCGGTCTGAGCGTGGCCGTGATTTCGCTTGGCGTCATCGTCCTCATGCTGTTCTGCTATATCCAGCAGCCCCGTTTCCTGCGCATGCTGGATCACAAGATCTACGACGCCCTGCTGTACGCCGGGGCCGACGGCATGACCACGCCGTATCCCATTATCATCGATCTGGATGAAGCGTCGCTGGATGCCTACGGGCAGTGGCCCTGGCCCCGGTACCTCATGGCGGAACTGCTGACCCGGCTCCGGGCTTCGGGCGTTGCCGCTGTGGGTGTGGACATTCTGCTTTCGGAAGCGGACCGCACTTCGCCCCGCACACTGCGGGAAGACCTCGCCCGTCACCTCGGCCTGGATGTTTCCTTCGCGGGCCTGCCGGAAGAACTGTACGATTTCGACCGGCTGCTGGCGGAATCGCTGGACAGGGGCGTGGTGCTCGGCATGTATTGCAACTTCGCCTCCGGCGCTGCGCTGAAGAAAAGCGCCGGGCCGGACGGGGATGATGCCGCCGCGCCGCCTGCGCCAGATTTTCCCGTCTCGCCCCCTTCCGTCAGTTCCATCGTACGTGGCGCGCCCGGCGCGCAACCGCTGGAACGCTACATCCACACGGCCGGTCAGGCCACGCTGCCGCTTCCGCTGTTCTGGGAAGCCGCCCCCGTGGGCATGATCAACATGAACCCGGATGAGGACGGTGTGGTCCGCCGCCTGCCCCTCATAGGGTTTTACAACGACACGCTGTACGTGACCCTGGCCCTGCGTACCCTGATGGCCGGGGTCGGCGTGAATTCCGTTACCGCCAACGTGGGCAGGGACGGGCTGAATTCCCTGCGCGTCGGGCCGTTTACCATTCCTGTGAGCCCGGACGGCAGTTTTACGGTACCGTTCAGGGGCGGGGCGCATACGTTCCCGTATTACAGCGTCAAGGATATTCTGGAAGGCACTATTCCGGTCGAGCAGCTTCAGGGCCGGGTGGCGTTTCTCGGCACGTCCGCGCCGGGGCTGCTCGACATCCGTATTTCCCCTCTGGAGCGGGTGTATCCGGGGGTGGAAGTCCACGCCACAGTGACGGACGCCATTCTCGCCGGGACATATTTGCGCGTTCCCCCGTGGACGCCGGGGGCGCAGGCCCTGGCCATCATTTTCTGCGGCATCGCCGCCTCCCTTGCCTTTGGTTTTTCCCGGCCGCGCGTGTACATACTGGTCGCCGCGCTGCTGCTCGGTGCCGCGTTCGGTGCGTCGGTGTATCTGTTCCGGGAAGGCTACGTCATATCGCCCCTGTATGTCGCCCTGACCATAACCCTGCTGGGCGCTGTACTGCTGATGTTGCGTTTCTGGCAGGAGGAAAAACAGAAAAACGTGCTGCGCAGCGCGTTTTCCCGCTATGTCGCGCCCGAGGTGGTGGAACGCATTACCCGGCTTGAAGGCAATATTTTCGCCGGGGAAGAGCGCGAACTTTCCATCATGTTCACCGATATCCGGGGCTTTACCAGCATCTCCGAAAAACTTTCCCCGCAGCAGATCGTGCAGTTGCTCAACCGCTACTTCACACCCATGACGGCATTGGTCCGGGGTAACCGGGGCACGCTGGACAAATTTATCGGCGACGCGCTCATGGCGTTCTGGAACGCGCCGGTGGAAGTGCCGGGGCACCCGGCCCTGGCCGTGAAAACCGCCCTGGAGATGCAGGAAAAACTCGGTGAGATCAACGCCTCCCTGCAGGAAGAATTCGGCGTCGTTATCGCTATGGGCGTGGGGGTGCACACGGGCAAGGCCTACGTGGGGAACATGGGTTCGGAAGAGCTTTTGAACTACACGCTGATTGGCGATAGCGTGAACCTTGCGTCCCGGCTGGAAGGGCTTTGCCCGCAGTTCGGTGTGGGCATTGTGGTCAGCGCCGAAGCGAAAAACGCCTGTGACGAATCCATAGCCTTTCTGCCGCTCGACACCCTGCGGGTGAAAGGCAAGCGGCAGCCCGTCTCTGTTTTCGCGGGCATGCGGCCGGAAGAATACGCGGCGCGGGAACAGGAACTGTCGACATATCTGGATGCCTACGCCCTGTACGGGCGCGGTGAATTCGCCGCCGCCTGGGATGCGTTCGGCGTGCTGTCCGGGAAATACCCGGATGCAAAACTGTACGCCCTGTATCTGGAACGCTGCGGAATGTTACGGGAAAATCCCCCCTCTGAATGGGACGGCGTGTGGACGCTTAAAAGCAAATAGCCGTTCAGTAAACGCTGTGTGCTGTTTCAGCGTATGTAGCGTCCGCTTGAATATACATTTTTCCCTATGTCTTCCCTTTATTTTCTGTAGATAACTCTTTGTTTTCTCATATGAATCGTGATGTATACGACATGTTATTTTTGAGACAGAAAAGGTCT
>JAJDHY010000139.1 GCA_030266385.1 Desulfovibrio sp. OttesenSCG-928-I05 | reverse complement strand
ATGCCCAGAAAAGTCGCGGTGAGGGCACCCGCCACGTGCAGGACAACAAGGGTAAAGGCCGCGAAAAGGCGCTGCTGTTGCAGGAGGGCGACTGCTTCATAGGAAAAGGCTGAAAACGTGGTGAACGAGCCGAGGACCCCGGTAAAGACGAAGAGCCGCCATACGGGTGCGCTGTCGGGAAGAAAGGCAAAAATGCTTACCGCGAGGCCTATGCAGTAGCCGCCTATGCAGTTGACCGCCAGTGTCCCCATGGGCAGCAAAGGATGCAGTGGATTCAGGGCAAGGCCTATCAGCCAGCGGGCGACGGCCCCGATGGAGGCTCCGGCGGCGATGGCTGCAATATTTCCTATCATGACGGTCACGCTTTTTTCCTTGAGCTTCAACGGGGCAGCGCTTATTGTGCCCCCATGCAACATACACCAGAAATACTCGCGCCTGCGGGCGACATAGCTTCGGCACTGGCGGCCTTCGCGGCCGGAGCGGATGCCGTCTACCTGGGCCTTAAACATTTTTCCGCCCGGATGCAGGCGGAGAACTTTTCCTCAAAAGAACTGTCAAAGCTTATCGACCTCGCGCATTCCGAGGACCGCAAAGTATACATCGCGTTTAACACGCTTATCAAGCCGGGAGATATGGAATCCGCCGGGCGGCTCATGAAGCGGGTCTGCCTGGGTGCGAAGCCGGACGGGCTTATCGTGCAGGATCTCGGCGCTGTGGATCTTGCCCGCCAGACCGGGTATGAAGGCGGCATTTTCCTCTCCACCCTGGCCAACGTGACCCATCCTTCAGCGCTTCGCTCGGCGAAAGAACTGGGGGCGTCGCGCATTATTCTGCCGCGTGAGCTGTCCATTGACGAAATCCGCATGATGGATGCCGCGCGTCCCGAAGGGCTGGGCTTTGAAGTCTTCATCCACGGGGCGCTCTGTTACTGCGTTTCGGGACGCTGCTGGTGGTCCAGCTACATGGGCGGCAAGAGCGGTTTGCGGGGGCGCTGCGTGCAGCCCTGCCGCCGCGTGTATACGCAGAAAGGCAAAAATGGGCGCTTCTTTTCCTGTCTCGACCTTTCGCTGGACGTGCTGGTCAAATTGCTGCTTGAGACGCCGGGCGTTGTCTCCTGGAAGATCGAAGGGCGCAAGAAAGGCCCGCATTACGTGTACTATGTGACCAGCGCCTACCGGATGCTGCGCGATCACGGGCATGATCCGGCAGCCCGCAAGGAAGCCACGGAAATTCTGGAACTCGCGCTGGGCCGCGCACCGACCAGAGCGCGCTTTCTGGACCGCAAGGAAGATTCCCCCACGGCAAGGGACGGCGAAACCAGTTCCGGGCTGCTCTGCGGCAAGGTAACCCGCACGCCCGAAGGGCAGTTTGTGGTAAAGCCGCGCCTCCCGCTGTTGCCCAAAGACTTTTTACGTATCGGGGTTGAGGATGAGCCCTGGCACAGCACGCTGCCCGTTACCCGTTCCGTGCCCAAGGGGGGGAGCCTTACGCTGAACCTTCCCCGGCACAAGACGCCGAAGAACGGCACGCCCGTGTACTTGCTGGACCGGCGCGAACCGGAACTGGCCGCAATTCTCGCCCAATGGGAAAAACGCTTCAACGCGGCACGTTCCCGGCCCGATGTGGACGTCGCGTTCACGCCGCGTCTGCCTGCCCCGGCAAAACCCGTGCGCCCGCTGAACGTGACCCTGCGTTCCTTCCTGCCGCATGGGCGGGAAGGGAAAAGCGGCGTCGCGCCCGGTTCCGTGCAGGGGCTGTGGCTTTCGCCCAAGGCGCTTTCCTCGATTTCACGCACGCTTTTTTCCCGCATGTCCTGGTGGCTGCCCCCGGTCATCTGGCCGGAGGAGGAAGATCACTGGGCGTCGCTGGTCCGTTCCGCGCTCAGAAACGGGGCGCGGCATTTCGTGTGCAACGAACCCTGGCAGAACGCTCTGTTTTCCCCTGAAGACAAGGCTGTGCTCACGGCCGGACCCTTTTGTAACACCACGAACGCCGCTGCGCTGGGTGTGCTGCAATCCATGGGCTTTACCGCTGCCGTGGTCAGCCCGGAACTTTCCGGCGAAGAACTGCTTGAACTGCCGCGCCAGAGCCCGCTCCCTCTGGGGATTGTGCTGTCCGGTTACTGGCCCATGGGCATCACCCGGCACGGCATGGCTCCGCTTTCCGCGGACGAGCCGTTCCAGAGCCCCAAGGGCGAAGTGTTCTGGGCGCGCCGCTACGGGAAAAACCTCTGGCTGTATCCGGGCTGGCCGCTGGATATCAGCGCGAAACGCCCGCAGCTTGAAAAGGCCGGGTACAGCACCTTTATCCATATTGAGGAACGCCCGCCCCAAAGCGTCCCGGAAGCGCGACGGACCAGCGATTTCAACTGGGATGTGGGATTGTTGTAGCCGGAACGCTGCTCTGCGGATGGCGCGGGCCGGATAAGCCGGACAGGCCGCGCTCTTGTGGCGGGAACCCTTTACCCTGTGTTTTTGGGCATGAGTATTACAAGTCTTCTTGTTGTCGCCGTGGCTCTGGCCATGGATGCGCTGGCCGTGGCCGTGGCCACGGGCTTGCGCCTGCAGTGCGTCACGCTGGAACAGACGGGGCGCATGGCGGGGTTGTTCGGTCTTTTTCAGGCCCTGATGCCCATAACCGGCTGGCTTCTGGGCACCAGAATCCAGCGTTTTGTGGAAGGGTACGACCACTGGGTGGCCTTTGGTCTGCTTGCCTTTGTGGGCGCGCGCATGCTGAAGGAAGCCTGGGAAATGCACCGGCAGGGCGATGACTATGAATGCCCGGACCCGACGCAGGGCAGCACGCTGCTCATGCTGGCGCTGGCTACCAGCATCGACGCGCTGGCCGTGGGCTTTTCCATGGCGGTACTTGGTGTGAGCATCTGGTTTCCCGCTCTGGTCATCGGTTTTGTCTGCTTCGCGCTGACCGCCCTTGGTATGCACATAGGCCGGCTGGTGCGCTGTTCGGGCAAGCTCGGGAGCGCGTCCAACGCGTTCGGGGGGCTGGTGCTTGTTCTGATCGGCGCGAATATTCTGCGTGAGCACGGGGTG
>JAJDHY010000137.1 GCA_030266385.1 Desulfovibrio sp. OttesenSCG-928-I05 | reverse complement strand
GAGGGGGACGCTCAGGGCATTACCGCCGGGGGCGACGGAATCCATGATGGCGGCGAGTCGTTTTCCGGCAGCCTCGGCGGTATCGCGCGGGACTTCCAGCATGAGTTCATCGTGAATCTGGAGCAGCATACGGGCCTGAAGCTGCTGGAGTTCCCGATCTGTTGCGACCTGAAGCATGGCTATCTTGATGACATCGGCGGCACTCCCCTGCACGCGGGCGTTGATAGCCTGCCGCCGGGCCTGTGACCGGAGCTGCGTGTTTTGGGAATTTATATCCGGTATATACCGACGACGCCCGGCCAGCGTGGTGACGAACCCGTGTTCAAGGGCGTCCTTTTCTACATTGTTGTAGAAATCGCGGAGCGCCCCGAGATGTTCGAAATAGCGGTCGATAAACGCCTTGGCCTCTTTCATGCTGATACCGAGATCCTGCCCGAGCCGCTGGGGGCCCATACCGTAGACAAGCCCGAAATTGATGGTCTTGGCCTGACGGCGCTGATCCGGGCTTACCTGATCCTGCGCGACATCAAAGAGGAGCGATGCGGTACGGCTGTGGATATCCTCCCCCTTGTTGAACGCGTCAATCAGGATGGGATCGGCGGACATGTGGGCCAGAATACGCAGTTCCACCTGTGAATAGTCGGCGGAAACCAGCAAGGTACCCGGCGCGGCGATAAAACAGGACCGCATACGCCCCCCCATGGGACCGCGCACGGGGATATTCTGCAGGTTGGGATTACTGGAAGAAAGCCGTCCCGTGGCCGTGGCCAGCAGGTTCAGCGTGGTATGGATGCGGTCGTTCGCGTCCGCCAGCTTGGGGAGCGGTTCCAGATAGGTGGACCGGAGCTTTTCCAGCTTGCGATACTCCAGAATAGCATCCACGATGGGATGTTTCCCTGCCAGCTTTTCCAGCACTTCCTGTGACGTGGACGCCTGCCCGCCTTTGGTTTTTCCGGCCCGCGGCAGCTCCAGCCGGGTGAAAAGCACGTCGGCAAGCTGCTGGGACGAACGGATATTGAAACTGATCCCGGCCAGCTCGTTAATACGTTCTTCAAGACGGGCGAGATCGGTCTGCACTTCATCCAGAAACGCGGCAAAGGCGCTTTTATCGATACGCACACCGGCTTCTTCCATGGCGGCGAGCACCGGAATAAGCGGCATTTCAAGCGCGCTCATAAGCTCGAGTTGCTGGGCGGCTCCCAAGCGTTCCAGAAAAAGGGCATGAAGCGCGAGCGCGAAAAAGCCCGGATGCGCGGCGGCAAAGAACGCGGGCTGCCCGGCGGCCTGCGCTTCCGGGGTCTGCTCCGCCCAGCGGGTGACCAGATGCGGCCAGGCGTAACTGCGGTCTTCGGGGTTAAGGAGGTAGGCGGCCAGAGAAAGATCAAAACACCGCGCGGCCGGAAGGGCTTTCCAGGCGGCATCGGCGGTATAGAGGAACTTGAGATCAGGGGTGATGATGGTACAGGCGGCAAGCGGCCCATCTTCCGCCAACAGCCCAGAGAGCGGACCGGAATAAAGGACTTCCGCCACGCCGTCGGACAGCACGATGCCGCCCCGGTCCTTTTGCCCGCTTGCCAGCGCGAAGGGCACAAGGGCCAGCAGCGTGCCCGTGAAGGCAGGCAGGGCGGACGCGTCGGCAATTTCAGGAAAGGACGGAGCGGGAGCGGGCGCGATATCCAGCAGACTCCCCTGCCCTGCAACGGCGGGAGCCGGAGCAGACCGCAGTGAAGCCGTCATGCCGGAAGCCGGGGAGCTACCCGTATCAGACGCCGCATCCGCCACTATCGCGGCCTGCGCGGCGGGATCTTTAGACGGGGCGGACGGAGCAGGCGGGGCAGATGAAACAGACGGCGTAGCGCTGCCGGCACTCCCGCCATTTCTGGCCCCCGGACGCAGCACACCGGCCCGGTCGGCGGAAGCCAGTTCGCGGGACAGGGCGCGCAGTTCGAATTCGTCAAAAAGAGCCAGAGCGGCATCCAGATTGACGGGGCGGCGGGTCAGATCATCCACTGTCAGCGCGGGGCAGGCGTCCGTCAGCAAGGTGGTCAACTGGCGGTAGAGGAAGGCCTCGTCCATGTGCCCTTCCAGCTTTTTGCGGATTTTGGGCGGCACGGCGGCAAAGCGTTCCTGTATTTCTTCCAGTGTTGCGAAATCCTTGAACAGTTCAATGGCCGTTTTGGGACCAACGCCCGGAACACCGGGAATATTATCGCTGGAATCGCCGATAAGCGCCTGAAAATCGGGCCATGATGACGGTTCCATGCCGTTTTCGGCCCGGAAATCATCCAGGGTGGTCAGGCGTTCATCCTTGCCGGAAGGATCCCAGAGCACTACATTCGTATCCAGACACTGCTTGAGATCCTTGTCCGCGCCGAGAATGATCACGGGCCGTTCACTCTTGTAGCGCGCGGCGAGGGAGGCGATGCAATCATCCGCCTCGCAACCTTCGGACACCACAAGCGGTATGCCCAGCGCTTCCACCGCCCGGCGCAGCGGCTCCAGTTGCTGCACCAGCGGTTCCGGGGTACTGGAACGGTTCGCCTTGTATTTATCGTACAGGGAATGCCGGAAATTTGGTCCCTTGCCGTCCATGATGAAGGCGAACGCGCCGGGGCGCTCCTCCCGCAGCAGCCTGAGCAGGAGACGCGTGACGATGTACAGCACGTTGGTCGGGAAACCGTCCGAACGGGCCATGTTCTGGAAAGCGTAAAAACCACGGAATATGAAGGCCGATCCATCCATGAGATAGAGCGGTTCGCCGCCAAGGCCGAGACGGGTTCGCAACGACATGATACCTCCCGTCCATGATCTGTGTCTGGACGATGTAAAGCGCATATTGCATCATGCGACGGCGCACATGTCGAGAATTTTTTACGGGCAGACGGGGCAAGCTCCCCCGGCCCGGAGACTGCGGCACGAAAACGCCGCGACACAAAGCCCGCCCCGGCCGGGCACAGGCCGTTGAAAAGGAACCCGCATGGCGACGTTCAGACAGATCAAAGCGACACTTAAACCGATACTTGAAGACAGCGCACCGGACTGGGATATCGCCCGCGTGTGGACCATCTGGGGCGGGAAGGTACCGGGCATGGAAGCCGTCGGGCCGCTTCTTTCCTTTCTGTCTTCGGGGGACCGGAGCAT
>JAJDHY010000138.1 GCA_030266385.1 Desulfovibrio sp. OttesenSCG-928-I05 | reverse complement strand
ACCTTGTTGATTTCTTCGATGGCACCCGTAATCTGCTCGGATGCGGCGCTTTGCTGTTCCGCCGCCGCCGCGATGGACGAAACGACGCTGGATGTGGCGGAGGCGAGATCCACAATTTCGCCCAGAGCCGCTCCCGAGGAGTTGGCGAGGTCCGTGGCCTTGATGACGTTCCTGACGGCTTCCGCCACTTCTTCCATATTCAGATGGGCCGAATGCTGGACGGCGGAAATGCTGCTGCCCACTTCCTGGGTGGCGGTCATGGTTTTTTCCGCGAGCTTGCGTACTTCGTCGGCCACCACGGCAAAGCCTCTGCCGGCTTCTCCCGCCCGTGCCGCTTCAATGGCGGCGTTCAGGGCCAGCAGGTTTGTCTGGTCGGCGATGTCGGAAATAACGCCCATGACGCCGCCGATATTTTCGGCCTGTTCTCCCAGCCCTTCCATATTGGTCTGGAGCCGGGTGCCCACGCGGTTGACGTCATTGATGGCGGCGACCACCTTGTCGACCAGGTCCGCGCCGGAAATGGCGTTTTGCCGTGTGGCATCGCTCTGGTCGGAAGCCTGGGATGCGTTCCGCGCGACCTCAAGCACGGTGGAGTTCATCTGGGTCATGGCGCTGGCGGTGGTTTCCACGCGTTCGCGCTGCATTTCCGCGCCGCGGGATATCTGTTCCACCTGGGCGGCCAGTTCTTCGGCTGCCGCCGCCACCCGGTCGGAAATGACGGATGCCTGTTCCGCCACGGCCCGCATGCGTTCTTCCTGATCCTTGACCAGGGTTATATCCGTAATGATTTCCATGAAACCCACGGCCTTGCCCGAAAGATCCTTGAGGGGGGAGGCGATGACCGTATACGCTTTGCGGCCTTCGGGTGTTGTCACGCTCATTTCCGCGGGTTCAGAAGCGCCGCTCTGCATGCAGCGGGTTCCCAGATTCGCGGCTTCATTGGCGCTTTCGGCGTTGTGGCTCTTGCCGCCATACACCGTGCCAATCATATCCGGGCTGACAATGGCGTTGGGTGTAGCGTTGCAGTACTGCATCACGTGTCTGGTATCCGCGGTCATGATGCTGACGGGCAGCGTATCAATGACGGCGGCGTAGGAATCGCCCACCGTGTTCACGGCCCGGGCCAGATCCCTGAAGCCGCCTTCAAGCCCTTCTGTCTGCAAGGTTGCCTTGAACCTGCCACAGGCCACATCGTTGGCAATGACGCCGCAGCGGGAGACCACGTCGCTCAGGGTGTCAGGGATTTTACGCATGGCGATCACCATCTCCCCGATTTCTCCCTTTTCCCTGATGCCCGCGTCATACTGGAAATCTCCCCGCGCCACCGCTTCCGCAAAGGCGGACATGCGATGCAGCACGCGGATCAGGGTGATGATGATGAACGCGGCCATGACCAGCCCCAGAATCATACCGACACCCGAGATGGTCAGCATGCTGGCGCGCGCATTCTGGTTGCTTTCAACCGTTTCACGGCTTGTCCGGAGCATCTCCTGATCGATTTCGCTGTTGAGATCTTCCACCAGCGCGGCGGCCCGGCGGTTGATGGCCTGGGTCTGATCGACAAGCGTGCTCGCCTCGCTGATCAGCGCGCGCAGGGTGAGGAAACAGGCGTTCAGTTCTTCAAATGCCTTGCTGATACGCGCGAAATCCCGGCGACCGAGGTCACTGGTCATAACCGCATCAAGCTCCCTGAGCCGTCCTATGGCTTCCGTCAGGGCATCCGCCGCGATTTTCTCCTGATCGGCGCTCAGCACTTCCATGTAGGTTGCGAAGGCCACCTGCATGCGCATCATGCCTTCGCGCATGTTATGGGCGACATACATGGCATCCACATTGTTTCGCGCGCGGCCGTTGGTGTTGATGGTGCTGAGTTCATTCCCGAGGGATTCCGCCGTCACAAGGAAGACTTCGCGGTACAGGCGTTGCGCTTCCAGAACGTTCTTGCGGATGGTTTCGGAAAAGCCCCTGTACTGGCGCAGTTCGTTCAGGGAGGCTTTCATGCTGGCCTTGCGTTCCTCCAGTTGAATAAGGTCGGCGGCCTGTGTTCCCAGGTTTACCGCGCTATCCAGCTTTTGCTGCGCCGTATCCATAAGTCCGGAATCATACTCCTGCATGAAGCTTTCGACGTTATAGGCCGCTGCGTACACTTCCCTGTACATGTCACTGAGCAGGACGTTGAGCTTGCTTATCCTGTCATAGCCGGCAAAGTTGGAGGTGGCGCGAGACAGGCCGCGTTCTCCTACAAGCGCCAGGGCGGCGAGCAGGGCGACCATGAGCAGGAAGCCTGTGATAATTCTGTATTTTGTCGTCATACTCTCCTCCGGAATGCCGGGCCAAAAGAAAACTGTCGCATACGCGTAGAGTGGCGTCCCGAAACGGGAAGCGTGCATCAGCCACAAAGTGGAATAACGGAGTGGAGAAAGCGACAGAAGGAGAGATGACCGGAATAAACCGGTATGAAAGCGCAGAGGAAAACGCGGTGACTCCTGAAGAAACATTTATACATGCTGAGGCCCCTGTCAACAGACAAGGGTATGAATATGCAGCAAAAGTTTAAAAAATGTGACGCCGGGACGTTCCGGGAAGCGCTGGAGAGATGGGGCATTCCCGCCGTTACGTGCCGGAGCGGGCGTGCATTGACGAAGTCCGACTGTGCGAGGGCATTCGTCTGGGGCGGCACGCAGGGGATAGCGTGCCGCCCGGTTTCCCTTATGTGTCCTGTCCGGTGTTGTTGATAGTTTTCCCCCTTCCGGCCCGTGCAAAAACCAGCCCGGTGATGGCCAGGAGAGCGCCGGTTACGACAAGGAGCGGCTCAATAGCAATTCGGTCGGCCAGCGGGCCGAACAGCATCATGGCGAACGGCATACTGCTCATGCTTACGAGTTGCAGGATGGAAAATACCCTGCCCATCATGGCCGGATCCACATTTTCCTGAATCAGCACCGTTTCCGAGGTCGCGAACAGCGGCAGGAAAAATCCTGCCGCCCCCATGGCCGCCAGATACATGCCAAAGGTTGTTGCCAGTCCGATCAGGGTGAAGCAGACGCCAAAGCCGGTCAGGGCGACGGCAATGGCCCGCACTTTGTCGCCGAGTGTCCCT
>JAJDHY010000136.1 GCA_030266385.1 Desulfovibrio sp. OttesenSCG-928-I05 | reverse complement strand
CTGACCTACGCCGACATACCGGAAAACGTCAGGGAGTACGCGAAAACGCTGTTGCTGGATTCGATTGCCTGTTGTGTAGGCGCTGTGGAAACGCCGTTGGGCCGGAGTGTTTTATCTCTGGCGAACGCCATGGGGGGCAACGCCCTATCCAGAATTCCGGGCACGGATGTCACGACGAGCCCGGCGCTTGCGGCGTTTTGCGCGGGCACGCTCTCCAACGCGCTGGATTACGATGATACGGGGCATTTCGGCCATCCCGGAGCGACGGTTATTCCGGCGATTATGGCGTTATCGGGCATGCAACAGATCAGCGGAGAAGAGTTTCTGACCGCGATGATCGTGGGGTATGAGGTCATAGACAGAACGGCCCGTGCCATTCAGCCCAGTCTGGAACGTTATGACCAGATTCACGGCAGCGGCACGTTGCAGATTCTGGGTTCGGTCACGGCCTGTGCGAAACTGCTGGGTCTGACGCCGGAAGAGACGCTGAACGCCATAGGCATCGCGGCGGCCAACACGCCGGTCGCGCATGCGGGAAAATTCGGTTGGGAAGACAAATCGATCACGTCGGTGAAAGATAACGTGGCTCTGCCTGCCGAACTGGGACTGCGCAGCGCGCTTCTGGCGCGGGAAGGGTACGAGGGCAGCGAATCCATTCTGGACGGGCACCGCGGGTTCTGGGTCATGGCCGGTTCCGACCGCTGCAACTATGACATTCTGGAAGATTACAGTTCGTTCAATATCATGAACGTGGCTATCAAACCGTACCCGTGCTGCCGCTGGATCCATACGGGCCTGCGGGCGCTGGAAACCCTGATGACCGACCACGGATTCGACGCGGACGATATCGAACGGCTGGATGTGGCTACAACACCGCCGGTGGCATCGCGTTTTGCGGCGAAAAGCGCCAGAACCTTTATTGATATGGAATTCAGCACACCGCTGACCATGGCGCTTATGATGCGGCGTATTCCGAAACCCGAATGGTTCCGGGAGAAGCATTGGAAAGACCCGGAAACCGAACGGCTGGCGGCCATGATCAGCCTGCGCCCGGATGACGATCTGATGGCTTTGTTTGTCGAACTGGGACGCGAGGCGTCGCATATTCCCACCCGGGTCACGGCTACCCTGAAAGACGGGCGGGAGCTTTCCCATATGAGTGACACTGCGCTCGGCGCACCGCAGTTCCCGTTATCGCGGGAAGCGCACCGGGAAAAGATCGACGGGCTGCTGCTTCCGGGGCTGGGCGCGGAAAAGGCCGCGCGGCTGATCGAAACCGTACAGCGGCTTGAAACGCTGAAAGATGCGGGTGATCTTGCCAGAGCCGCCGCATTGTAATATCCGCGTGGACGCGGGCGGGATTTATTCCCGTTGTTACGCGCCGGAGCGGGCGTGCCTTTACAAAGCCCGGCTTTGCGGGCTTTGTCATCAGTCTGGGGGCCGCGAATGCGGCCCTTTTTTCCATGGGCTGGGATGCCCGGACATAACCGTAACGAGGAAAGCATGCGTAAGGAACTGGAAGCGGCCATAGCCAGACGCGCCGGAACATATCATGACGCGTCCGACGCCATATGGGAATTTGCCGAACTGGGGCTGACCGAGGATAAATCATCACAACTGCTGGCGGATCTTCTGGAAAAGGAAGGGTTCACGGTAACGCGCGGCGTCGCGGGCATGCCCACGGCCTTTGTGGCGGAAGCGGTTATTGGAACGGGCAAACCCGTGATCGGTTTTCTGGCTGAATACGATGCCCTGCCCATGCTCTCCCAAAAAGCCGGGGCGGCGCGGCATGACCCGCTTGTTCCGGGCGCTCCGGGCCACGGCTGCGGGCATAACGCCATGGGCAGCATGCAGGCGCTGGCGATATGCGCGGCCAAGGAAGTGCTGGAAAAGAACGGCATGTCCGCGACGCTGCGCTACTTTGGAACACCGGCGGAAGAACTGCTGGCGGGCAAGGCCTTCATGGCCAGAGAAGGATTGTTTGACGGGCTGGACGCGGTACTGGATTGCCATGCGAATTCTTTCTTCAAGGTATCACATGGGGTTGAAAACAACGCGCTGTTCTCTTTTGTTGTCACCTTCCACGGCACAACCGCCCATGCGGGCAGCCGCCCCTGGGATGGCCGGAGTGCAGCCGACGCGGTGGAACTCATGCATGCGGGCACGGAACGTTTGCGCGAACATATGCTGCCCGAACAGCGCATTCACTGGGTGACCATGAACGAGGCGTCCGCCCCCAACGTGGTGCCGGATATTTCCCGCACCTGGTATTACGTGCGCAGCAAGGATGATTTCATCCAGCCGCTGTACGAGCGTATTCTTGATTGTGCCAAAGGCGCGGCCCTGATGACGGGCACAACGCACGATGTGCGTATGCTGGCGGCCTGCCACCAGCGTTACAGTAATAAAGCGCTGGCCGAGGCTGTTTTTGCCAACGTGCAGCGCGTCGGCGTGCCCGCGTATTCCGAAGAGGAACACGCCTTTGCCCGCAGCATCCAGAAGAGCATGGGCGCTCCCGAAACCGGCATGACTGTCGCCGTTGATCTGGTTGATGCCGCGCAGGCCCCTTTCCGGGGCGATTCCAGCGACGTGGGCGACGTGACCCTGAACGCGCCGACGACCACCCTGAACTTCCCGACATGGGTTCCGGGCGCACTCGGTCACCACTGGAGCGTCACGGCATGCCAGAAAAACAGCATCACCCATAAGGGCATTGACGCGGCGGCGCTGATCCAGGCGTTGAGCGCGTGTGACCTGGCGGGCAAGCCCGAACTGGTAGCGGCCATCGCGGAAGAATTCAGGGAGCTTCGGAACGAGCGCCCCTACGTCAACTTCCTGGCTCCGGGAACCGAACCGCCTCTGGACTGGCACGCGGCCGATATGGCCCGGTTCAGATAAAGACCCCGGCACGGAGGGAAAGCCGCTCTGTACCTGCCCGTCAGATGGGTGCCGGATGGCGGATGACCGCCGCCCGGATCCATCTGACGGCAAGGATATGGTGACAAATCCTTACAGAGGGATTATGCTTTTGTACCGTAAAAACTCTTGAAGGAAGTTCCATGAAAAAAACACTTCTCTCCCTCGTCTGTGCGGCAGCTCTCAGTTTCGGCACCGTGTGCGCCGCGTCCGCCACGGATCTCGTCTTTTCCATCGGCGTGCCGGAAACCTGGTCCGTGGGCATGGTTTCCCCGGACGGAGCCTGCACCATTTCCATCATCGCGGAAAAGGATAGCGGGGCGCAAACCCTGCC
>JAJDHY010000135.1 GCA_030266385.1 Desulfovibrio sp. OttesenSCG-928-I05 | reverse complement strand
ACGTGCGCGAGCAGCCGGGCCGGATTACTGGACTCGGAATATCCCAGCGCCTCGGCGACATCCCGCGCGACGAACAGCGGTTCCCCGTCGTGATCGGTGAATGCGCGGAGGCTGCCGAAAGAAGGGTTTTGGAAAACCGTTACAGCCGTATTCATTGTGTCACCCCCGCAATGCTCAATATTTCGCTGATGGACGCCGGAACATTTCGGTTTCCTCTCGGCTCGTTGCTCCCTGTAATGCCCTGGCCCGCAGGCAGGGCAGCTTGCTGGGAGGCCTCAAGAATCATCTGCCGCCCGGCTTCAAGCACGGCCTGAGCCTTCTCAGTGTTCCCTACCAATTTCGGTTGCGGTATGTGTTCAAGAAAGCCATTGGCTGAGTTCTGGATTTCAAATATCCCCGCCAGTACCCCGAACACCTGAACGCCTTGGCGTTTGTATGCAGCCCATGTCTTCGTAAAATTGTGGCGGAACCATTTTTCAGATTCTTCAACGCCACATTCGGCACACATCTGTGCCCAGCCGCCATAGGCCTGCACAATGACCGCCTGCGTTGTGGGGTCATCAAAGACAACGCTGGCATAGCCGCCGTGTCTGCCAATGGCCTGCAAGACTTTTCCGGCTTCGACTTCGGCGCGGTCTTCCATGCTGCCGCCGCCAAGGTGTTCAAGGAAATCCGCCGGGGTCGGCATGGACGTGTATTTTCTGGTCGCCATGATGGACAGCGCTGCTTTTTCCACCTCGGCAAACTCGAACTGTTCAAGCATCTTGAACCGCATAACGATGCCCGGAGCGGTCAGCGTCTGGCCATAGCAGTCGGCTACTCCCTGGATAAGTGCGTCAAAGCGGTCAAAATCATCAGGCTTCATGGGTTACCTCCTGTTCCGTCTGGTCGCCGAAGAGGAGGCGCTTTGCCTCTCTCCCGGCTTGCTGGTTCGCCTCAAGGCGTCTTTGTGCCGGAGATTGCCAAGTAGATTGCTGCGGCGCTGTGCGGGCCTTCGCCGCCTCGGCTTCCATCTTCGCCGTTAGTTGGTCGAACTTCTCTCGGAGCTTGCCGGGACTCTGGATATTCGCCCGCCAAAAACTGTCTGAGCAGGCCCACTTGATGACCTGAGCCACAAAGCGAACTTCCTTCATGCGTTCGTCATTCCGTAGCGCCACGTCGAAAGTCTGCGCCCACTTTTGCAGGTCTGGCTCTTTGAGCGTCGGTACGTTGGCCTTGAGGGTATCTCGCATGAAAACGGCAAGCCGATACGGCTCTGAATCTTCCGGCAATGGTTCAGGCTTCTTCTTTGCCTGCTTCTTCTCCGGAAGGTCAGGATGAACTATTTCAGTATGCTCCCCGCTCTGCACGTCAGGGCCGTCAGGCCCGGACAAGGAGACTGAACGTAGTGAAGTCTCTCTTTCTTCTTCAGGTTGGGAAGGAGGGGAAGAGGAAAGGCAAGGAGAGGTAAGGCATTGGAAAGGAGCTGGAGCCAGCGAGTCGCCAGCGGTCGCCGGGGTATCGCCTGGCGTCGCCGTGGGGTTCGCCGGGCGGTCGCCAGCGGTCGCCGAAAGTTCGCCGGGGATACGCTTGGCGCTTGTCATGCGGGCGTAGTCGGCCTTTGAGACGGCATTTATCCCCTCATTTTTCAGGCGTTCATACTCTTCAGGGCATACTTGGCGAAGTCGGGAAAAGCGGGCTTTGTCCGCTCTGGTTTCAGCTTCTGCCTGCCAGGGGTTGCGCTCTTCCCAATTATGCAGAAGACAAACGCCATCCTCCACATCAAGGAGCCGCAATTCAATGAGAGCAGAAACAAACGCGCCTTCCTCCCCGCACCAGTCAGCGACTATTTCAATGTCGTCTTGGGCCATGCCGGAAAGAACGCCGTCAGGTCTGTTTTGAACGGCCCATAGCCATAAGCGCAGAAGGGCAAGAAGAGCATCAGGCCCCAGCTTCCTCAGAAGTTTCTTGATTTTGGGATGACCGAAAAAGCCAGTGGAAAGACGAATATCTGTGTTCATGGCATCTGCCTTACTCAACCCCGTTGGCGGCGGCTTGGTTGAGGAAGCGTTCCAGGTCTTCAATCCTCCAGACTGTGCAACGGGGAGAAAGCTTGATGCCCGGTGGAATCTTGCCTTCGGCATGCCACTTCCATGCGGTACTGGTCGCAATGCCGAAGAAGGCGGCAACGCCCTTAATTCTCATCGCGCCCTTTGATTTTGGCTGTACAGTGTGTGCTTGAGACATAAAATGTACCCTCATGTTTTGATGTGGAGTGTTCATAAGGGCATTAGAGCCGAGCAACCCGGTTGCTTGTCGAGTTGCTTGGGGGTTACTTAATAAAAAACCGCAACATGTAATTTCAACATGTTGCGGAAATGAAGGAGTTGCTTTTTTAGACAACCCTGAAAAGTGGGGTTGTTTATTCTGTGTCTGACTTCCAGTCTGGCATAGTTAGGCCATGGCTGTTTGCTATGCCTTGAGCAGTAACCCGTTTGTTACTTACAAAGCTTTTTGGGTTACTTGCGCAGCCGTCAGGAAGAGCCGCTTTGTATGCATCGCTATGCGATTTGCTGCGCCATTTTTCAATGGCCAGTTTGGCTGCCGTAGCCTCGGCTCCCCTTAAATTGGGCAGCACATCCGCCCAAGCCTTGATGTGCTGTTCCATCTCACCTTGATTTGCCGGTTCGGAATTCGTAGGCACGGCACCTTTCTTTAAATTTATAAACGCGGGTCTGGGCGTAATCTCTGCGCGATACTTCTGCCTGTCTTCGTCTGTAATCTGTGTGAAGTTGGGGTGCTCACGTTCCAGTTTCTCAACTTGGCGCTGGTCAATGTGGAAGAGCCTCTTTTTTTCTTCAGAGTCTTCGCCTGTCAAGCTACCCATGGTGTAAAATGATTCTGGAGGAAATCCGGTAATTGAGCCAGGAGAAGCCGAAATACGGGAAGGGCGTATTTCATGCTTCCAGAGAATAACCGCCACATCTTCAAGCTGAATATTGCCCCAGCGTTCTTGCAGCCAGGCAAAGGATTTCATGTAATCTGTGGCAGGAATAGAACCATCTTGAAGTTGTCCTTGTGGGCTTGCATGGTCAATCCAATTTTCAATATCAACACGCTTGAAGAGCATGGATTTGATTTTTTCTTCATACAGGGTGAACGCTTCGCCAGAGGCGGGCAGTCTTTTGCCGATTTTGATGGCATAGACAAGAATTTCTCTTTCAAAGTCACTGAACAAAAATGGAAACATTTCGTCAGAAGTGAGCGTTTTTCCACCGACGTATGGCACACAGGCGTATTTCATTACCTCATATATGCAGTCTTTATTCTCGAGCTC
>JAJDHY010000134.1 GCA_030266385.1 Desulfovibrio sp. OttesenSCG-928-I05 | reverse complement strand
ATGATGCCGAGGCGTGTGCGCAGCCCGACCTCACCGTCGGCAAAAGCGACAACCGTATTATCAGGAAGCGCTTCATAGCCGCCGCGCACGGATTTTTCCGCTTCCGTCTCGCGCAGTGCGGCGCGGTATTGGGTTTTATCAAGAAACATGGGGGTCATGCTGCGCGTTTCAGGAGAACGAACGTACAAGGGGCCGCTCTGGACAGCCTGAGGAGAGAATTCCGCCCTGGGAGCCGCTTCACTGCTGACCCGCATTTTTATGGCGGAAATACCCCGCCCGTTTCCGTTCTGGTTCGACCAGAAGCCAAGACTCATCGCGCCGATGCCGATCAGGACGACAAGCAGGCTCCAACGCGTCACCCCCCGCAGCATGCGGGCGGCTTTGACGGATTTCTGACGGGCTTCAGTACAAGACATACGCGTAACTCTCTGAAAACATGTATGATTCGGCAAGATGCCATAAGAGGCTGTATACTTGCCCATACCTGTTGCAACCTATATGCCAAAAAAAAATCATTTTGAACAGAAAAAATACTTGACGTGGGGGCCTCTCCCAAATATAACGCAGAACTCGGACGCGCTGGTAGCTCAGCTGGATAGAGCAACAGGCTACGAACCTGTAGGTCCGGGGTTCGAATCCCTGCCAGCGCGCCACTTATTTGGAAACCCCGCTTCATGCGGGGTTTTTCTTTTTCCGCAAAGGTTCATTGAACGCGTGTTCCGGCTTGCCCCGCACGACACAAGAAAAGGGGAGTCCCTCTTCCACCCTGCGTGCCCGGCTTCATCTTTCAGGGAGAGCCTTTTTCTCCCGGAAGGGGCACGACTTCCCCGCGCTGGCCGCATCCAGTTCCTTATCGGCCGGAAAGCTGTTTTGATAAGGGAAAACGCGCTGGCCTGCGCATAACGTAGTATCGGAGAAACGCCATGTACCGCCTTGCCCTGATTCTTACGCTCCTGCTCACCACCCTTCCCGCACATGCCGCTGAAACCGGAGAATACCAGCGGGAAATTGACATGCTGCATAAGGAACTGAATGAAATGAAGCAGACGGAGGACTTTGCCGTCCATGGTTTTTCTCTGCCCAACGAGGAAGCCGCCGCCTGGATGCGCACGGTGCGCGATCTGACCGCCGCCATGGAACGCGATAAAACGCCCGAAGAAATCCGGCAGGCCGGTACGGAGCTGGAGCAATTGGGCGAAGCCTATCTGGAAGCCCGCCGCAAGGGGTTCAAAAACGCGGCGGAGCTGGATGCCTATGAAGAGCGCATCGTCCGCTCGCGCATCCGGATCAGCGGTTCCATCCATTATTCACTCGGGGTTACGCGCTGAAAACGGCGCGCCGGAATCTTCATGTTGTCTGTCCGGCTTTGAAAACAGGCTGCTACCCGGAATAGCCGGGTTGGCGGCCCGTTTCCGGCAACCAGAACAGTTCGCCCGTCCCCTGCTTGGGAATTTCAATCACAGCAACGGTTCCCTCGCCGGGCGTGCTGGCAATGCGCAGTGAACCGCCGCATATGGCAGCCAGCCGGGAACGGACGTTCTCTATGCCTATATGACGGCGGCCGTCCGTTGCCACCACGTCCGGGTCAAATCCCGCACCATCGTCGGATACGGTAATACGCCATGAACGTTCCGTTTCCCCGGTCTTTATGGTGACGGTACCGCCGCCCTTTTTTTTGGTCACCCCGTGACGTACCGCATTCTCCACAATGGGCTGGAGGATAAGGGGCGGAACATGAAAATTCAGCACCTGTATGGCAAATACCGTCCGTAGTGCATCGCCGAAGCGCAGGGATTCCAGCCACAGGTAGTGCTTCACATGTTCCATCTCTTCCGCCAAAGGAACGGAGTGCTTGCAGGTCAGGGACTCCATATTCCCGCGAAGATAATAAGAAAAATGCGTTATAGCCTGTTGGGCCCGGGGAGGATCGATCTTGCAAAGCTGGCCGATGCTGGTCAGTGAATTCAGAAGAAAATGCGGTCCGATCTGGCTGAGCATGACGGCAGTCCGGCTTTCCAGCAATTCCAGTTCCTTCTGTTTCACCTCATCCGCCTGGATATTGACGTACAGAATCAGCAAATTGAAGGTGCCGATAATATAATGCAGTACCAGAGCCGGTGTAACGGCATACAAAATGAATGAGCATGAAAAAAACACCACAAAATACCAGCGCAATGCCGACAATCTGCGCTTCGGCATCTGCTCGCCGTACCGCAACGTGACATAAAACAATATCAGAAGGCCGATTGTCGGGAAAATATGGGATATATAAAATGTGCTTTGCGCATGGTAGACATTCAATTCGTCAAAATACACGTACATACCGTTAAACAGGGAAACAACCAGAAGTACAATGGCCAACGCAATGCACACCCATACCGCAATGAACGGTTTACGGGGCACTTCCGTTTTCAGACCGATACAGGCGCGCAGATACTCGCCGAATACGGCGACCTTGCCGCATCCCGCGATATAATTGAAAAACTCTGCGATCCTGACGGTATAATAGCTGAAGATGGAGGAATTGAACTCAAAGCACCAGGCAGCCGCTTCAGAACTCAGGCCGACCATATTGAGGACAGTCAGCCAGGCGAAGAGCCGGGAAAGAAGCGTCCGCGTTCTCCACGCGGTGACGAACAAAATTATACAGGGCAACAGGCAAAATACATTGAGCGTAACGATGATGTATCCGGCAGTCGTCATGTGGTGTCGCCCGGAGAAGCCGATAAAAACGCTTCCCTGTTCTGCTATGGTTCCACGGAAAAGAATACGGCCCAGCGACGCAGCCATGCCGAAAAATACCGTTTTTTTTCTGACCTTCCCTGGACTTCCGGCCCTTCTGAGCGGGCTCTATTCTCCCGCCTCACCGGCACACAGCGTAACCCGAAAGATCGAAAAACGCCCAAGCGCGACGATAGCGCTCAGGCGCTGTTCATCTTGAAAAAAGATATGGCAGATCCGCTATATGGCAACAGCCCGCAACCTCTTGCAGGCACGACCATAGTGTCGGCCATCACAGTTCTCTGTCACCGGAACGCATGCTCGCATGATAGTCACGGCGATTCAGAGCGCGTGGCGTACGCCGCCCCTTAGTGGGAATGGATGTGTTGACGCAGTGCAAGCGATAGCTGATCCGGACAGGACGTTTGCTTTCCGCCGCATTTGATTCCGGCAAGGCGAGTAATAACCTCTTCCGCCGCCTGTCCTTCCACAAGCTTTGAAAGCCCTTGCGCGTTGCCGTTGCATCCGCCTTCAAAACTGACGCCGTGAACAACGCCGTCTGTCGTAATATCAAAAGAAATACTGCGAGAGCACACCCCCGAA
>JAJDHY010000132.1 GCA_030266385.1 Desulfovibrio sp. OttesenSCG-928-I05 | reverse complement strand
CTCCCTGTAAATACGCAGGGTGTCGACGGTATAGGAAGGTCCGTCCCGCTCGCTTTCCATGGGGTTGACCGCGAGGCCGGGAATGCCCTTGATGGATTCTTCCAGCATGCGTGCGCGCGTGGTAAAGGGCAGAACCTGACGGCGGCCCTTGTGCGGCGAAACCGCCGTGGGCAGAAAATCGAGCCGGTCAGGGCGCAGGGCTTCCTGCACTTCCAGCGCGAGGCGCATATGCCCGATATGGGGCGGATTGAAGCTGCCCCCGAAAATGCCCACTACCGGGCGTTTATCCGGGTAACTCTGGCCGGTGAGCGTACTCATTGGCGGATCTGTCCCTGGCCCAGCGCCACGAATTTTGTGGTGGTCAATTCGCGTACCCCCATGGGGCCGAAGGCGTGGAGCTTGCTGGTGCTGATGCCTATTTCCGCGCCGAGGCCGAGTTGCCCCCCGTCGTTCAGGCGGGTGGAAACGTTCACCCCGACCATGGAGGCGTCGGCTTCGCGGGTGAAACGCGTGGCCCGTTCCATATCGCGGGTGAAAATGACTTCGGTATGCCGGGAACCGAACATCTCAATGTGTTCCAGCGCCGCATCCAGCCCGGATACAACCTTTACCGCCAGCGTCAGATCGCCGAATTCCCTGCCGAAGTCATCGTCCCCGGCGGGCTGGGCATTCGCGCCGCCCAGGGTGAGCAGGGGGAGCGAGACAGGACAGGCTTTCAGCAGCACCCCGGCCTGTTTCATGGCCGCGCCCAGAGCGGGCAGCAGGGTGTTCGCTTCCGATGCGTGCACAAGGACGCATTCCAGCGCGTTGCAGGTGGAAGGGCGCTGCACCTTGGCGTTGACCAGCACGGGAATGGTGGCCGCGCATTCCGCGCCTTCATCGACATAGGCATGGCAGACGCCTTTGTCGTGCTTGAGGACAGGCATGGTGGCAAGCTGCGAAACGCGTTTGATAAGCGCTTCGCCGCCGCGCGGGATCATTACGTCCACGTATTTGTCGAGGCGGCAGAGTTCCGCCACGGCTTCGCGGTCGGCGACGGGCACAAGCTGGGCCGCGTCTTCGGGAAGTTCCGCCGCTTTCAGGGCTTCGCGCACCAGTTCCATGAGCCGCACGTTGGAGCGCAGGGCTTCGGAGCCGCCGCGCAGGATGACGCTGTTGCCCGCCTTGAGGCAAAGAATGGCGGAATCAATGGTCACGTTGGGGCGGGATTCAAAAATCATGGCGATCACGCCGAGCGGCACGCGCATGCGCCCCACCATCATCCCGTTGGGGCGCATGGTCTGGCTATCCAGCGCACCGACGATTTCAGGCATGGCCGCGATCTGGCGGCACGCTCCGGCCATTTCCGCGATAATCGCGGGCGTCAGGCGCAAGCGATCCAGTTTCGGGCCCGAAAGCCCGGAGGCTTCGGCTGCACAGACATCCCCGGCATTGGCGGCGAGAATGGATTCGCGGTGTTCTTCCAGAAGCTGCGCGAGCGTCAGCAGCGCCTTTTCCCGGGCCGCCGGGGATGCCGCGCCGATGGCTCTGGCCGCCGCTCTGGCCTTTTTGCCCATATCCTGAATCATAGTATTAATGGATGCGTCCATCTGTTCTCCCAAAACGTCCGGCGAAATCCGGCAGAATCCGGTGCAGTGCACGCCGGTTCCACTTCCTGTACAGGCCGTCGGCGCGTATGGCAAGGGGGAGATACCGCTCGTATGGCCTGTCTTGCCGCCGGAAGCGCCCCGCGATACGCCCTGCACTGGGAATATCGCTGCCGGATTGACGGATGCTTTGACATTTGACGCCGCCCCGCATACAAGAAACAGTTCCCGGCGGGGCTGTTCTCTGTGATGCCGTTCCGCCGCGCGAGTCCGAACGAACCAAGGAGTTTCAGATACATGGCCAAGAAGTCGTCCCAGTCCGGAACCGTCGCTCAGGCAGAAGCGGGGACAAGCCCCATCCCGCAGCAGCAGGCGTCCCTGCTTGATAAAGTCACGGCGGAAGTCACGCCTGAAGTGTCGCCCCTTCTGCAGTTCATCACGAACAATGCTACGAAAATAGTCGGCGTGTTCCTGGTCTGCCTCGCTCTCGGGGTGGGCTATGGCGCGTATCAGTGGCATGCGGCGGGCGCTCTCGCCGATTCCAAAGCCGCTCTCGGCACCGCGGAAGTTATCAAAGACCCGGCGGAACGCGTTGCCGCGCTGGAAAAATTTGTGTCCGGCGCACCCGCCGAATTGCTGCCCGCCGCCAACCTTGCGCTGGCCAAAGCCGCTCTTGAAAGCGAAAATTACGACAAGGCCGCGGCCGCCTGGGCCAAAGTGGCAGCCGGAGAAAAGGGCGCGTTCCTTATCGTGGCCGTGACCGGTCAGGCCGAAGCCCTTATCAAGGGCGGCAAGGATGCCGAAGCCCTCGCGCTGCTCCAGAAGCATCAGGGCAGCGGTACGGACGTGTCCCGCGCCATGGTTGACAGCCTTGTCGTGGACCTTGCTGAAAAGAATAACAATTACGCCGCTGCCATCGCCGCCTGCGAATCGCTGGCCGCCAACCCCGCCAGCCTTGGCGAAGCCGAATTCTGGCGTCAGAAGGCCGCCGCCCTGCGCAGCGCCGAAAAGGCGTCGTAAGTAACGGACAGAGTCCGGATACAATCCGGGCGGAAAAGGCTGAAAGGCGATTGATGTCACACTTTGACCGGATGCGGGCGCTGTTCCGCATCCGGTCACGCGAATCTGCTGCCGCTTTTTCGCTCGTGTATTCATGTGCTCCATAGTGATGGGTAAAGGCCTCCCGGCCCGCGTGACAGAGATGGAGTGGGGGCACGATCGCTCCCGTCGCGCTCTGCTTGCGGCAATTGCCGCCCTTCATCCGCCTGTTCGCCGATACGCGGCGTCCGTTCGCGTTCCGCCGCCTTCCGCCCGTGCCGGGTGCCGACGCAGTGAACGCATCATATTTTTCCTTTTGGGTACGCCTTTATCTTTCTGACCCGCCCTTTGCCGGATGTCCGGAAAGGGACGGGGGAGACGGAGGCGAAAACAGGAGTCGCGCATGAGGCATATATTGCTTGAAGAAACGCCCGGACCGCATCTGTTGCTCGGCAACGAGGCGATTGTCCGGGGAGCGCTGGAGGCGGGGGTAAATATCGTCGCCTGTTATCCGGGCACACCGTCGTCGGAAGTGCCGGATTCTTTCCGGGCTATCCGGGACAGCGGGCGTTTTTACCTTGAATATTCGACAAACGAAAAGGTCGCCATGGAAGTGGCGGGCGGCGCGGCCCTTGGCGGGGCCATGGCGCTTGTGACCATGAAACACGTGGGCGTGAACGTGGCGGCCGACCCCTTGTTCACCATGTGCTACGTGGGC
>JAJDHY010000131.1 GCA_030266385.1 Desulfovibrio sp. OttesenSCG-928-I05 | reverse complement strand
TAAACAAGTCGCCAGGGAAGATCAACTGCCAATTAGCCTAGAGGCTCAATGGGATTGTTGTAAGGGTTAGGAGTTACTTGGGAATTTTGTTGGGCTAGGATCAAGAGGGGAGCAAGACACAGCGCAATATCCGCCTTGCTTCCATCAGGGAAGAGCTATCGGCCATACTGATAGCCTCTCCAGTGCACATGGTGTCGAACCGCACTAAGTGGTAACGCCTATCGTGCTTGTGTTGCACTATGGCGTATTCATGGGCCGAGGGCTGGCCATAAGAGGACGGCGGGGTGTGCCAAGAGGCGACACGGTGACCATTAAGTATTTTCATGGTATTATTCCTCGATAAATCGTGCCACTAGTTCGAACCGTTCCCCTGTCAGGTAGATACCCTGTGTTATAAGCAGTTCACGTGCTTGGTGCCAGACACTCATTAGTTCCCGTGTGTTGTATTTCCCCGGCATACCGGGATCAACAGCTGGGATATCCAGTACTAAATCGTCTTTATAATATACATGTACTCTCATTTTATTGCTCCTAAAGAGGAAACCCCTGCGCCAAGCGCACAAGGTCATTATTATACTGTGCAATCCGATCCATACAAGCGCCGATGCGTCTTGCTTTGGGCATATCGCCGTTAACCATGGCGCGGAGTAGGTGCCAGTAAAGGACTTCGTGGGAGTGGTCGAGACGTTCAAGTATGTTGGATTTCATGGGGGTGTTGGTCCTTTCTTTATTGATTAGAAGTCAGCGATTACAAAGGATGCATCATCGTGCCAAACAACCTGCGTGTATTCTGCCAGCTTCTCTAAAAATTCGACCAGAGCGTCGGCTTCATCTTCATTTTCTGCCTTGCATTGTTCCCATGTGTCAGGCCATTCGCTGCTATAAGTGGTGATGAACTCTTCCACGCTCTCATATTCTGTGTATTCACAGCAGATAGCTATGACATCCAGTTCCAGCTCTTCGCCCATATCTTCTTCAAGCATTTCAAAGTATTCAAAAAGCCCATCCAGAGCGGCGGGAGAGAAGTTGTTCTGACGATTCATATCAGCAAAGGCGCGGTGGAAATCGTAATTGGTGACTGTAGTCTTCATGGTGTTTCCCTTCCTTTTCTTTTAGGTGGTAGTGTGTGTGGGTGTGGGTTGATCTTTTGGAAAAGGTGGGCTAGGCTTTCTTCATGTCCGAATCGGCCTAGCCCGGTTAGAGGTTTACGAAGAGGCCTCAAAAGACCATCGACCGCTTAGTTACGGCAATAACTAGGCGGTCAGTCTTTTTATGAGCCTTTCGCGGTACAGGTAGCGGCTAAAAGCCTGTCTCCTGTACCACTTGAGGAACTCACGGATACACATAGGGCTATCCTCCTTCCTTTAGGGTGCCGCCGAGCGGGATTGCTACGGCAGGAGTTCCTCCGGTTAAAAACTTAGGCCATATGACTGGCGGCCATAAACACAATGCTCAGGTCTGATCCGTACTCGATCAGGCAAGGGCTGGTCTGCTCAGGACCAAAGTAGACATTGAAGAATGTGTCAGGGATGGCCTTTGCAATCCGGGCAAAGTCCTTGATGGAAAAGGCGCGACCTTGAGGCACCGAGAGCTGATCCTTGTTAGCTAAGGCTTTCTGGAAAAAGGCATTGTAATCAGGGTAATAGAGACGATGCGCGTCGAATTCATAGCGCATTCCATCTGGCCCTGTGAAAGTCACAGTGTACTTTGTTTCCGACGCTACGATCTCCAGCGTGACCCGACCATTCCCACGTTTAGGGAGCATTTTAACGATTATGCTTGCAGCTGAGGCGGGAATTAAGAGCCGACCTGCCCCCTCTGACTGTTTAGGCAAGCTCTGCACGGCTGGTATATATACCCCGTCAGCGTCCTGCTGATCGGTAAGCACTTCCGCCAGAGGGAGCCGTTTGTGATAAAACCCGTGCCCATCCAAGGCGCAAAGGGTTATTTCATCCGCGCCTTGTGTGTGGTCGAGGCATATATGATATAGTGCATCCGCTGGGGTTTCCTTTACCGCTGCAAACAGGAGGGCGGCGGAGAGTGTGTCACGGAAGGGGGCTGCGTATAAAGAGATCATGTGCGTTGTGGTTTCTGCTGTGATGGCGGTTGTGTCAGTCATGATTGTAACTCCAAAGCTTTTAGAGGGTTATTAATTAGGGTTTCTATCGACGCCCTAAGAGTGATCTTAGGACGCCTAAGAAACTCGGAAGCCTGCATTTTGTGAAGCGGCTCTCGCCGCCCTTTCCTTTCCCACTGCATCAGCGCCGGCGTTAGGCATCCGCCTTCAAGCTCTGACCGTTTGCGGGTATCTGTGCCCAGCTTCCTTCGTTTGCTGTAACTGGTCTGTGACTCGCTCTGGTCCAGCGCCGCACCGTACTAGGCAGGGTCTTGGGCTGGGGCTTCCTTGCTTTAGGAAGGGATGGGAAAGAACTGGAAGCGAGTTCTAGTTTTTGGGATGTGTTTTTCTTCCCCCGCTTCGTTGACTTCAAACTAGAATTGATTTCTAGTTTTGTCAATAAAAAATTACAAATTTATGAAATTAGTTTTAACTACTGGATTTTCTTGTTGATCCCCTACCACCTTGAGGGGATAAAGAAGGGCTTAAAAGCTCAGACTCGACCCAGACCACAGGGACTAGGACACTTCGACCTACCTTAAGAGCGCCGGGAATGCGGCCTTGATTAAAGTAGGTGGATAGGGTGGACATAGACGCGTAGCCAAGGCGTTCGGCGGCTTCCTTCAGCGTTATGTAGTCGGAGAGGTTCATACCCTACTCATTTTTTAGCATACTGATCACACATACCATATGGATACTTTGGGAGCTGCTTAAGATATTGAGGCGCGGTTTTCTTTAAGTGTTCAATACCCTCATCCACCTCTTTATAACACTCCGCCCTTGTTTGTGTCCTCATTTTGTCTATGATTCGCTGTTCGTCGGCGCTGTGGTCAGTACACGACACACACAGGATTCCCCCAAGGATCACCAGTAACTTTCTCACCTCTTCCCCTCCATCGCCACAGATCCACATATGTCAAAACATTGACAGTGTGACTTTTAAACAACACTGTGCGATTCCGCACGATTTTTTTGAAGTGCACTGACACGTTTTTTGCCCAACGGCAAAGTGTGTCAGTAGGTAGGGTGATAGCAATTACCCTGGAAAAGGGCAACTAGGGCACTCATTTTCGAGTGCATCCTTATATATGGGATTTACAATCCCCTCTGTTTCTAATGATATCAATAAGATAACGGAGTATGGCGAAATGAGATGGCGAAAAACTCCGAAATGTCCGGTATCTAGAGGGTAGGGAAGGAGCTGGGAAGGGAGGCTGAGAGAGGAAAGGAAGGAAGAAGGGGAAGGGGGGAAAGGGGGGATTGTGATGTAACGATTGACCCC
>JAJDHY010000130.1 GCA_030266385.1 Desulfovibrio sp. OttesenSCG-928-I05 | reverse complement strand
TTTCCGGAAATTGAAAAAACATAGGATCCAAAGTGATAGTTGAACTGATGGTTTTCAAATGTTCCGTGCACATCGCTTGTGCTGTTCGCCAATGTTGAAAACATATCCAGCAGGGGTTTGCCTTCCAGAAAAAAGACGCTGTCGTTGCAGTAAATTATTTTATGAGGATTCAGACCCGTCTCGTACAGGTAGAGCGTCGCAGCCCGGTATGCGCCCATATCGCGGCCGATGTTTTCACGGACAAGTATGCGATGGGCGCTTTTGCGGAGCGAGGCCAGCATGCTTTCATCCGGGGCTCCGTTACAGACGACTATAGCGTTGATGCCTGTTTGTCTCATGGCATCCAGCATTTCCAGAAAACCGGTTTCAAGGCCGAAACCCGCATATTTAACCACAATGGCGTACACATCACCGTTATTTGGGCAGCATGTTTCATCCGAGACAAAGACAGGCTGGCGTTGCGCCATGACCATGGGCAATTGTCGTATCTTCAGAAAATTATAGATGCACAGGTATAGCATATACGCCGTGGCGTTCCGTGTCTTCCTGTATAAAAATTCAAATATTCTATACATTTTTTATCCTGATGCAGAATGTTTGTGTTGAAAAATATTTTTTAAATGTTGTTTTTTGTTATTTATAACTAAATGCGTTGTTGAAAACAGTGATCTTGTAGGTATTTAATAATTTTTTTTGTGAAGTATAAGAATGTATTATCTTTCTCTGTAAAAGTATTGCTATAATTTGTAGCAAGTTTGTGAATATACACGATGTGAGTTTTTACACTTCAATTTACACTTTTGGTGCACTGACTGTATATCGTTCATGTGCCCAGAGACAAATAATTACTGGTAGGTATCACAGTATTTATACTAAAGGCAAAAAATATATTGATTGATGAACAGCAAATGAACATTGATACGCCGTTGCGGCTTCAGCGCTATGGGGCGAAAAAGAAGGAGGGGTAAGCAAGCCGCCATGCGGGGTGCTCTTTGCCGTTCAGGGTTGCGCAGGGGGACCATATTCCGCTGCGTTTTTCCGCGCTCACGGTCAGCAAAACTGCTAACACTGACCGGCACTGTATCGCCACAGTGCCGGTCGGCGTTTTTCTTTCCGGTGGATGATCCTGCTTACGGTGCCACCGCTGATCAGGCTTTTCTTTTCAGAATCTTATAGCCGCTATAAATAATAACGACCCAGACAGGAACGGCGATAACAGCCGCCTTCATATCCAGCGCGAAATACATGGCGCCAAGGACAAAAATCACCCAGGCGATACAGATATAATTGCTCAGGGGAAACCAGGGTGAGGGGAAAACGGTTGTGTGGTTCGCTTTATCCTTGCTTTTCCTGAAAAACAGATGGGCCAGACTGATCAGCGCCCAGTTGATAACCAGTGACGCAACCACCAGACTCATGGCCATCCCGAACGCTTCATGCACGGCGGGAACGAAGTAGTTCAGGGGAACGACCAGAGCGGTCAGCAGAGCGCCGACCGCCATAGCCGCCAGCGGCACACCGCGTTTGTCGGCGCTGAAGAATACTTTTGGGGCGTTGCCCTGCATGGCAAGCCCGTAGAGCATACGGCTGGTGGCGTATACGCAGCTGTTGTACACCGAAAGGGCGGCGGTCAGGACCACGAAATTGATGAATCCTGCGGCGGCTTTGAATCCGATTTTGTCGAAAACCATCACAAAGGGGCTCTGGTTGGGGGATAAGCTGCTCCAGTGGAAAAGGGACAAGAGCACCGCCATGACGCCGATGTAGAATATCAAAATACGCCAGACGACCTGATTGCAGGCTTTGGGGATGACCTGGCGGGGGTTGTCGGCTTCGGCCGCGGTGATGCCCACCAGTTCCAGCCCGCCGAAGGCGAACATGATAATGGGCAGCGCCACAACCAGGCCCGCGATGCCGTTGGGCATGAACCCGGCCCTGGTCTCGTCTCCGGCGTGGGGGCCGATGGCGGGGGCCTGGAACAGGTTCTTGAAGGTCGCGCCATCCACAAGTCCCTGACTGAACAGGAGAATGTACAGCCCTGCGACGATCATGGCGCAGATGGTGGCCACCTTGATGATGGCGAACCAGAATTCGGCTTCGCCAAATGCCTTGACGGTGGCCATATTGATAACGTTGATGAGGATGAAGAACGCCAGGGCGACCAGCCAGGTCGGGACTTCCGGCCACCAGTATTGCATGTAGGCGGCTGCGGCGGTCAGCTCCGAAATGCCCACCAGAACATAGAGTATCCAGTAGTTCCATCCGGCCAGAAAGCCGGGAAAATCCCCCCAGTATTTATAGGCGAAGTAGCTGAAGGTTCCGGCCACAGGCTCTTCGGCGACCATATCGCCCAACTGGCGGATGATCATAAAGGCCAGAAAACCGGCGATGGCGTAACCGAGAAGAACCGACGGCCCGGCCGCGAAAATTGCGCTTCCCGCACCGAGAAAAAGGCCGGTGCCCACCGCCCCGCCCAGTGCGATGAGTTGTATATGTCTGTTTTTCAGGCCGCGTTTCAGTTCGCCGGCGGTATCAGGGGTGGCAGTCACAGGGGCTCCTGGTGTAAAGGGCGTGCCGTTTGAGGGTGGATTTGCTTTGGCGGCCTGTCGTCGGATTTTTCCTGTTAATCCAAATGGTAAAGGTAAAAACGCCGTCGCAGGCATGATGCCATGATAGATACTTTGTGTAATCGCAAAATCTGCATACCGCAATATGAATTCGAGGTGGGCGACTCAGGTTTTTTCATATACAGATCATGTAAAACGCCTTGTGAATTCAGCGCCGATTGTGAAATGATTTTTTACAGGAGGATAGCAATATGCGGATTATTGCCCTGATCATTGCCTTTGTTGCCGCAACAGTGGCATGGACGCCGACGGCCAGCGCGGCGGCGTCTGTCGCGGTACAGGAAAATCAGACGACGTACGAGATCCATTGCGGCACGGGGAACGGAAGTGATGCGGTGACGCCGGAGATGTTCGACCAATTCTATTCGGAAGTCGTGGCACCGCGCTTTCCGCAGGGAACAGCCATTCATACCGTGGGCGGACGCTGGCGTGATCCCAAAACGTCCAGTCTGGTCACGGAAAAGGCGTTTGTCATCGGCGTCGAAGGAAACGCCGGTTCCGAAGCGGCGTCCGAGGCGCTTGTGGGCGAAATAGCCAATGAGTACGTCCAGCGTTTCGGCAAAGCGAATGCGAGCTGTTTTGTCCGAATATATAAAGGTATTACGACAAAGCTGTATTACGCCGACAAGTAGGGTGCAGTCGTTCAGGTGTAGCAGTTCAGGCGTGATCTGACGTTCGGCTCAGCTTTTCCCGGCCCGCCCGGCTCCCTCCGGCGTGAGCCATTATGTACCGTAAATCGCGGGCAGTTTTTGGAGGAGCCGTTCAATGGGTAGTGCGAGATTTTATTAATTTTTAAA
>JAJDHY010000133.1 GCA_030266385.1 Desulfovibrio sp. OttesenSCG-928-I05 | reverse complement strand
TGGAATATACTGCGTGAGTAAAACGGCCGCATCGCATCAAACCGGATTTCGCCGACGCAAGGAGCTTTCCATGGAGTTACAGGCGCAGGATCTCAACCGGCTCGCCGGAGAGCTGGGAAAAAAACTCATGAACGCCCTGGCCGCGCGGGCCAGCCGCAAACTGTTTTTCAGCACTCTGGCGCGGCTGCTCCAGGAATATTTCCATTTCGACCGCCTCTGCATCAACCTCTACGATCAGCAGGGGGAAATGCTCACCTACTTCACCGCCGCCGAAGGCACCATGGTCAGCACGCTTTCCCCGGTGCGCCCCGCGGAAAGCTCCAGCACCGTGGCCGGGCACGTGATCGCCACCAGAAAACCCGTGGTTATTACGGACGTGGCCGGGCATTTTTCGGAATCCATGCTGCACCCCATTGCCGAAGCCGGACTGACCGCGACCATGGCCTTTCCGCTCATTCTGGATAACGAGATCATCGCGACGCTGCATTGCTCTTTCGCGGAAAAGCCGGACAACATGTATGATATAACGTCCTTTCTGCTGGAGCTTTCACCGGTCGTCGCCACCTGTATCGGGGCCATTCTGTCGCTGGAACAGTTGCGGCAGGGGGGCGAACAGCTGAAAATGCAGTCGTTTTCCCTTCCGGCCCCGGAAGATTCCATTATCCGCCATTCCGACGTCATGCGTGAAGTCATGCGCCGTGTGGCGGCTGTAGCGGCCCTGAATATCCCCGTGCTCATTCTGGGGGAAACAGGCACCGGCAAAACCCTGATCGCCCAGGAAATTCACCGGCGGAGCAAACGCAAGGACGCGCATTTCGTCAAGGTGAACTGCCCGGCGCTGGCCCCGACGCTCTTTGAAAGCGAACTCTTCGGCCACGCCAAGGGGGCGTTCACCGGCGCGGCCAGCAAGCGGGTCGGGCGTTTTGAACTGGCCCACGGCGGCACGCTGTTCCTGGATGAAATAGCCGAACTCACCCCGGAAATGCAGAGCAAACTCTTGCAGGTGCTGGATGATTCCAGCTTCGAGCGGGTGGGGGAAAGCGTTTCCCTTGCAGTGGACGTACGCATTGTCGCCGCCACAAACGTGCACCCCGGCGAAGCGCTGGCCAGAGGCACGCTCCGGTCGGATCTCTTCCACCGCCTTTCTCCCTGCATTATCGAACTGCCGCCGCTGCGCGAACGCACGGAAGATATTCCGCCGCTCACGGCGGCGCTCAGCGCGCAGATAGCGGGAACCCTCGGTCTGCCGCCGGTCAAGTTCTCTTCCGCCGTCACGGCGGCGCTGCGCCGCTATTCCTGGCCGGGCAATATCAGGGAACTGCGCAACACCATCAGCCGCATGCTTCTCCATCACAGCATCCACGGCAGCCTGACGCCCGCCGAAGTGGATGTCATGCTGGAAGAAAGCCGTTCCCTGACAGCGCCCGGTGGCTACAGCGCCCTGCCCGCGCAGGCCGTGGATTCCTCCGTGCCCGCCCAGGCCCTGCCGCCGCTGCAAGCTGTGGATTCCGCGTCGCCCCTGTTCCCGCCCTTTGAGGCATCCGGCACCACGCGCGTGCCCGGCGCCATGGGCGGAATGGGCAGCGGAACCGCCGGGATTACGGGAGCGGGGGGAATCGGCAGCGGCATCCACAATCCGGGAAGCGGTCTCGCCCATATGGAAAACGCGACGCTGGCCGAGGTGGAAAAACGCCATATTCTGGAAACACTCAAACGCACGGGCGGCGTTGTGGCAGGGCCTTCCGGCGCGGCCGCCATTCTCGGCCTGCCCCGCTCCACCCTGCAACACAGAATGCGCAAACTGGGTATCGATATCGCGTAGATAGCGCGCGTCACACAGCCCTTTCATACGACAGATGCCGGTCTTCCATCGCTGGAAAACCGGCATCTGTCATTGCAAACCGCCGTCCGCCGCGCAGCGTGCACAGCGCACTGCCCGGACAGACGGAACTGTTCATTTACTGTTTCGGCGTCGCCCTGTCCGCGCCGACGCGGCAGCCCCGGATCTGGGAACCGTTCAGGGCGTCGATGATGGCCTGGGCGTGTTCTTCGGGCACTTCCACGAAAGAAAATCTGTCGCGGATTTCAATAGCGCCGACCACACGGCCGGGCAGGCCCGTTTCCCCGGTGATGGCCCCGACGATATCGCGGGGGGCTATTTTGGCCTTATGGCCGAGGTTAAGGAACAGTCTGGCCGTGCCTTCGGTATTGGCGGGGGGATAGTGCTGGCGGTCGGAACGGCGGTTGCCGTTTTCCCGGCCGTAGTCACGCCCGCGCCCTTCACGCCCGGAATCACGCCCGTATTCCCTGCGCCCGTGGTCGGATTCCCGGTTGAAGTCGCGGTTTTTCTCCGCTTCTTCCCGGCTCATATCACCGAGTTCGCGCCGCATGAGCATGCTCAGAAGCGCGGCAGCCAGATCCTGCGGGGCTATTTCCCCGGTCAGGAACTCGCGCACCAGCGCTTCCTGACGGCTGTAATCCTTGTTTTCCAGTTCCGTGCGCACTTCTTCCAGAAGCTGCGCCGTGCGGATGTTGGCGACATCAAACTGGCTGGGCACGCGGGCCTGCACAATATCCGCCTTGGTCCGGCGGATGATGTCGCGCATGGAATATTCCTCGCGCTGGGTGACAAGGGTCATGGCCTTGCCCGCCCTGCCGGCGCGGCCCGTGCGGCCGATACGGTGCACGTAGGTTTCCGCCCCGTTGGGGATATCGTAGTTCACCACCACGTCCACATCATCCACGTCAAGACCCCGCGCGGCCACATCCGTGGCGATGAGCAGATCAATGTTGCCGTTCCGGAAACGCGCCATCACCCGGTCCCGCTGCACCTGGGAAAGGTTGCCGTGCAGCGCGTCGGCCTGGTAGCCACGGGCAAGCAGCTGGGTGGCCACATCATCGGCCCCGTGTTTGGTGGAACAGAACACAATGCCTTTCTGCGGGTTTTTGGCATCCAGAATACGGCAGAGCGCATCCAGCTTCTGATACTGGCGCACGCCGTACCAGACCTGTTCAATGCTCGGCACGGTCAAGTGCTTGCTGGCGATCTTGAGGACCTTGGGTTCCTTGAGAAAACGCCGGGCGATATCCATGATGCCGGACGGCATGGTGGCGGAAAAGAGCGCCCGCTGGCCCTCTGCCGGCGTTCTGGCCAGAATGGCTTCCATATCTTCGCGGAAGCCCATATCCAGCATTTCGTCGGCCTCGTCCAGCACGCTGAAGCGGACGGCATCCAGTTCCAGACTGCCGCGTTCCAGGTGATCCAGCACCCGGCCGGGAGTGCCGACAATAACCTGCACGCCCCGGCTGAGCGCGCGAAGCTGCCGGT